>JAZLCR010000035.1:0-13190 GCA_045614345.1 Candidatus Onthoplasma sp. | reverse complement strand
TTTTTAAATTTATTTAAATATTTAAATCAAGGGAAAGTGACTATGTGATATTGTTTAACAAAAAAGCACGAGAAAAATTCTCGTGCTTTCTATTCAATAAGTGTGTATACATAATAATCATCAAGTAATGTCCTCGTGTATTTTGTTTGGTCGTTTAAATATGAGTTCGAATTATTTTCATTATCAACAATACTTGCCAAAACCTTGATTGTTTTTGCATATAAAAGCAATCTTCCCACATGAGAATAATCTGTTCCAACCGCCTCATTATAAACTGACCCACTCTCTATCACAACAGACGTCAATTTTTCGCACTCGTCAAATGCGTGACCACCGATGGAGGTGATGTTACTTGACAATGTTATGTTTCTTAAATTTGAACAATTTGAAAATGCACTTGCACCTATTGTGGTTACTGAATTCGGTAAAACAATACTTTCTAACGATGTACAGTAAAGAAACATACTATTAGGAATCGTTTCTAAATCTGCATCTATTTGTACATTCTTAAGTAGTGAACAGCGCCAAAATAAATATTGCCCTATTTCTTCAATGTTGCTTGGCAGAGTAACACTTCCTGAAATTCCAGACATTGAAAATGCATTATCTCCTAGCGTTTTTAATCCCTCTGGCAAATTTATATTGAACAATAGAGAACATGATGAAAACGCCTGTTTTTCAATTGTTTCAATTGTGCTTGGAAGTTGTATTTTACTCAAACTTTTACATCCATAAAACATTCCAACACCAATTTGAGTTAAACCTTCAGCCAAGGTAACTTCTTGTAGATTTATACATTCGGCAAACGCTCTAGACTCAATTTCTGAAATATTCCCTTTGATTGTTAATTTTTCAAGATTTAGAAGACCGCTGAAAGCATCCTTCCCAATTTTTCCAATATTTCCTTCAAACACAAGTTCCTTTAATGTTGAATCAAACATAAAAATTTCCGATCCAATTGTTCCAACATCTCCCTTAAAAACTAATTTTTCAACATTACCTAAAAGCAAAAATGCTTTATCTTCAATTGTTCGTACACTTGGAAGTGTTAGTTCTTTAAGCACCTCACAGCCTGAAATAACAGATGCTCCAAATTGTTCCAAAATGCATTCTTCATCAAAAATTAAACTTTCAAGAGAATATAAATCACACAATCCAAATTCTTCGATATATCTTAAACCTTTTCCAATTAACAATGTATTAACAGATGTCAGCCAGCCTGCATTTGCACCAATTCTTTCAACTGAATCAGGAATAATTAAAGAGGTCACAAATGGGGCATTTAATGCATAACTTCCAATTATTTTACAATTTTCATTAATTGTTATTTCCGTTTGAGTGGGATCTTCTGTGTATATTGCTGCATAATATAAGTTGTCTTTTGTTCCTAGATAAGTTACGTTGTTGTATGATGTTATTGTTTTAAAATTATCAATGTTTTCAATCCATGTCAATTCAGAATCTGAATTAAGTTTATAAATAAAATGATAGTAATTTTCACTCTCAAACACTGTTGAAACGCAATCCTTAAAAAAGTCATGGTTATTTAATGAGTCTGATGATAAATCTTCAATCAAACTCTTTTTAATTTTTAATTCTTTTGCGCCGTATAAAACATTTCCAATAGTTGAACCATTGTTTATCATATCATTATATACAATTTCGCTTTCGATCGTTAACGTGTTTGGTATACAATAAACAAACGCATCTTCACCAACATATTCCACACTTGAAGGAATCACAATGTTTTGAAAGTAACAACCATAAAATGCACAACCACCCACTTTTCCCAAAGAATTTGGGAAATTTGTCCACATTAAGTTGTAACATTCATAAAATGCATATTCTTCAATCGTTTTGACTGTTTCAGGAATATTTACACGCAACAACTCATTATGTTGACTGAAAGCACTTTCACCAATGCTGACTACCGGCTTGTTTTGAATATAGGTTGGAATTGAATATGTATCTTCAGTGCCAGAATATGATAAAATTTCCATTCCATATTCAATTTCATAATATGTTATGATTGAACCGTCAAATTCAGAATAAACAACATTTAAATCTTCAGTTATAACAACTTGTTGGTTATTTTCGATTGGAACCCCATTAATTTTGAATTCACTCATCTCATGATTTTCAGTTAAAGAATAAGACAAAGTTACTTCATCTCCATAATTAATCCTATCACCAACCTGAAGTGTTTTTCCATTACAATCCTTAATAACAACCTGATTTGGAACTGATCTAACTATTATTGGGTCATTTGTAACACCTTCAATTCTTATTAAGATATTTTCTTGAACAAAAGGAATTTTATACCAACCGTTTGCACTCGGAATTAGAAGTTCAGTGTTTGCAAAAACAGAAATATTGCTTTCATCACACGTCTCATCTAATGAGATAAAGAACTCAAACTCTTCTCCCCATGGGATATGATTCATATCGTGTGCCGTGTGAGTTATTGTGAACATCTCTGAATGTGGCAATGAAATTGAAAACTGCTCTTTAATATATTTTAAGTAAACATGCGAATTTTTTGCAACTTTATCTGTTTCACTAAAAGGTATTTTACATTCCGGGTCTTTATAAATCCCTTCCAAAATGTGCCCCTCAAAGACATTAAGCCTGTCTTTCAACTTGGAAATTGTTGCACCCTTTTTTAGCGCAATTTTATACGATTGAAAGTTTTCAGTTTGTGAACTTATTGTTATTTCATACTCCTCATTGCGTTTAAAATATATTACGGCTGGCGCAATAAAAATTGCACCAGCAGACATAATTGTTGCTGCCGCTGTTGCAACTCTTTTCATTCTTCTTTGTCTTGTTTCTTTAATTGCATTTCCAACAGTGATATTTTTTAAATCCTGATTTTTTAAATCATTTTTGCCATATTCTTTTGTCGACATAAAATCTCCTATATATTTATGTTAAATACAGAAACAAGTATCTTTAACGTTTTGATTTATAAATCTTCAACCCTTTTTCAATTATTGAAATTGAAAGTTCTTCATAATTGTAAGTTTTACCATCCACAAAAGCTTTTATTTTTTTGTCTGGATTTGTGATCTTTAGGCTATTTAACCAGTGTTGTTTTGTGTCACCATCATAAATATGGTTACCATTTTTTAGCATTCTTAAATATTTTTTCTTCTCAGGTTTGTTTGAAACAATTGAGTAATTAACATTGAATAAACCATCTTGCAAGTTGCTAAGAGGGCTAACCATTTTTCCCTTTAAAAGCCCACCATTTGCAATAACAAGTTCAAATATATTTTCCTTCTTTGCTTTCCCCTTGTTCTCCAGAACTAATTCAATTCCTTCAAACTTGCTTGCTTGTTTTGCCAATGCAATTTTTTCTGAAATAAAATCAAAAATTTTTGGTTGATTAAACCTATCCAAAACATCAACACTTGCACCAACAACAACATTATTTAAAACCGCCATATTGTTAACAACCATAACATCAATTGCTTCAATTTGCTTATTTAAAATGTCCTTTATTGCCTGAATTGGATTAGAACTTAAACCCAAATAATTTGCAAAATCATCATTTTTACCAACAGGAATAATTCCCAACCTTATTTTACTTAAATCTTTGAAACATGCTATGACACTACTAATGACTCTATCGCCACCAACAACAACGAATTCATATTCGCCAAAAGAAATTAATTCCTTGATATTGTCTTTAATTTTATCATAAGTTTGAGAAAAATAAACAGAATATTCAATCTGTTCGCTTTTTAAATATTTAACAATCTTCATTGCCTTCTTTTCAGCACAATGACAATCTTCTCTCGGTGCAACAATAACATTAAGCATATTTATAGTATACCCATTAAAACCAAATTTTGCAATAATTTTTGAGAATTATTTTTATCTAAAAAAAATAAGAAATTATTTGACATATTTCCACCTTTTTATTATTCTTAATTTATAAGACAACAAATTTACAATCGGGGAATGTGAATTTGATGGCAAGGGTGGCAGTTTGAAAAAATATAACAAAATTAATGCCAATACGATCTTGATGGGGATTATTATTCCGATCCTCTCATTTTTTGTTGCTATCAATATCACGTTTGCATATTTCACCGCAACAACATCTTCTTCTGCTTCTCAATCAACTGCAAAACTTATAATAAAAGTTGCAGATGACACCGTTATTTATGCGAACTCAAATGTAATCACAAACGATTCAGTCCTCCTTCCTGGAGACACATTAACCGCAGTCGGTTCAGTTGAAAACAATGGAAATATTAACGCTTATGTTATTTTAAAATTAACAGTTTCAATATCAAAGGCTGGAACAACAAGCAAGCTGGTTGTTTGTGATAAAATTTACTCATTTACTAATTCAACACTTCAAGAAGTTGTCAAAACTGGAAATACATATTCCTGCAACGCATTTGTTTTAAATGGAAACGCAACTAAAAGCTTAACAATTCCTTACACGTTAGACTTTAACCAAATTGGAAACGATTACCAAAACGGTTCAGTTTCATACTCACTTGAAGCATGTGCAATTCAGTTTGCATCAATTGAAAATGCACAAGAGGCAACAACTCTTTTGATCGATTATTTAACAAAAATGGCTTAAAAGAACCTAGCGTTCTTTTTTGTTTAAATCAATCAAGTTAATAAAATATATTTCAATTTGAAATAAATTGACAATTTTTTCATAACCCATTAGAATATTGTGAAAAGGAAATTATTTATGGAATTAATTATATTATCTATCATTTTTGGTGTTGTTTGGGCTTCAACAACCATAACTTTCGTTGTGTTGTATAGGAAAAAACAAACAGGCACAACCGATCAGGGTCAAATTAAACAGATTATTGAAAATCAAAAAGATCAAAATATGATGCTTAACAACATGTTAATGCAAGCAATGAAAAACACCGAGGTTTCAACTCAAAACACTATTAATAACTTAAGCATTCTTCAAAAACAAGAATTTGAAAGCATGTCGAAACGTGTGGATGAATTAACAATAAGAAATGAGCAGAGAATTGAAAAGTTAACATTCGACGTTCGTCTTTCATTAAATAATATGCGTCAAGAAAACGAAAAATCTCTTGAAAAAATGAGAGAAACTGTTGATGAAAAACTAAACTCTTCTCTATCTCAACGTTTAAACGATAGTTTCTCTAAAATCCAACAAAGCTTAGAAAGTGTTAATCTTGGTATCGGAGAAATGAGAAACCTTGCGAATGGCGTTGGTGACATAAAAAAGGTTTTATCTAACGTTAAAGTTCGTGGCGGTTGGGGAGAAATCATGCTTTCTGCTCTTTTGGAACAAATTCTTGCACCAAACCAATATATGGCACAAGTTCAGGTTAAGAAAAACAGCAAAGAACGTGTTGACTTTGCCGTGATAATGCCAGGAAAAGACGACCATGAAATTCTATTACCAATAGACAGCAAATTCCCTCTTGAAGACTATAACAAATTAATCGAAGCCAGTGAAACGCTCGATAAGGATCTTATTGAAAAATCTCAAAAACAACTCATGAAACGCATAAAGGAAGAAGCAAAATCAATTAAAGAAAAATATATTAATGTCCCTGAAACAACCGACTTCGCTGTGATGTTCCTTCCAATTGAAGGGCTTTATGCTGAAGTTGTTAGAGATATTGATCTTATGGACACTCTTCAAAACCAATACAAGATTATTGTATGCGGGCCAACAACATTAACTGCATTGTTAAATAGTTTACAACTCGGATTTAAAACTCTGTCAATTGAAAAACGTTCGAGTGAATTGTGGCAAGTCTTATCAACATTCAAGCAAGAATTTGAAAAATTCGTTCAACTTCTTTTGAAAACTCAAAACAAACTCGGTGAAGCAAACTCAACGATCGAACTCGCAACAAAATCTTCACGAAAAATTGCCAAAAAACTTGGCGATGTGTCGCAAGTTGTGGGCATTGAGTATGACAATAACGATGATTTACCTGAAGAACTTCCACCAATAGAATAGCAAATATAATTTTAATAAGATTGCACATAATACACACATGAGAAAATCAATTTTCCTGTGCCTTTTATGTGTAATTTTTTCTATTCTCAGTCTTGGTGTTGAAAAAACTTTTTGTTTTCAACCGGAAAATTTTGAATTTGTTTATAACGGGAAAGTTTTTTCATATAGCCTTAGTGGAAATATTAAACACAATTCACAATTTGACTTAAATTACGAGTTGAATAAATATAATCGTTTTGGATCCAGACAAGACAGAGTTTCCTTGCTTTCTTCATTATTAAAACTTGGGTTTGATAAGGCTATAGCACTAGAATATGTTTTCCCAAACTTAAAAAAAACAATCAATACCATATCAAAAAACATTAACGTACCCCCAAAGAATACAAAGCTTCAAACAAATCCAAATTCTGAAAATGTTTTTAGCATAAAACCTGAAAAGATCGGCATTAAAGTTGACGAGAGCTTACTATTTGAACAAATATGTGAAAATTATCTTCTCAATAAAAACACTCCAATTGTTATTCCAACAAAAACAATTCATCCAACAATTTTGAAAGAAGATTACGAAAGATTCACAAATTTACGTTCTGATTTTTCCACAGACATAACATCCTCATCGGAATCTAGAAAACATAACATTAAAAACGCATTAAAAAGTTTAAACAATGTTGAAATTTATCCAAACGAAACATTTTCATTTAATAAAATTGTTGGCAAACGTTCTGCCGAAAATGGCTACAGAGAAGCAAAAATCATTATTAATAATGAATTCGTTGATGGTTTGGGTGGTGGTGTTTGTCAAGTTTCTTCAACGCTTTATAACTCAGCACTTCTTGCTGGACTTGAAATCATTGAAGCCAACAAACATTCAAAACAAGTTAACTATGTTAAATATGGATTTGATGCTATGGTTAATTTTGGTAGTAGCGATCTTAAATTTAGAAACAACACCAACGAAAAAATAATAATCATAACCAATTTCTCTTCAACCACAGCAAGAATTAGAATATTTGGCGAAAAAACCAATAACATTCAATATAGATTAACAAACGAAATTCTCAACATTATTGAACCCTCCGAAGAAATTTTAGTGGATGAAAAAAATGAATATGCTAACAAGGTTGTTTACGATGACGAATTTTTCTATCTTAAAACAGGCAATCGCGGAATGGAAATTAAGTCCTATCGAGAAAAATACGTTAATAACTCTTTAGTTTCAAAGGATTTATTGCGCCACGACAAATTCACCGTTCAAAATAGAGTTAAAGTGTTTGGGAAAACCCCACGCAACGAAAAAGGCACAGAACAAATCTGTGCCTAATTTTTTTAATATATTTTATTCTTTTTGACTCATTGGATAAATACAATCCACATAAGATGACAAATTCGGCACAGCCTTATATTCTTCAACAGCGTTGTCCGGAACATAAATTTTAAAACCATTTTCAATGTTTTGTGGAGCAAACACAGTGTATCCAAATGTTGGTGGAGTTTCCTTTAAAAATGTTACAGTCTCCAAATTAAAATTACTCAAACTTTCCGCAGAGTCCGCTCCAAAACAAAAGTTTTCCAGGTTATTTATGGTTGTTGGGAAAACAATGTTTCTAAAAGTTCCATTATAATTAAAATATGGTCTAATAGCCAAAAAACCTTCAGGCATAATTAAATCACCTCTAAAGGCAATGTTATATAACATGCTATGTGGATATACAACAAGATTGGAATTCATTGAGTCAAAGCTGTTCGCCTGTTTTCTTTTTATTTGTTTAAATATTCCCATTCCAATTGAATTGCACTTTGGTGGAATTTTTATATCAGTAAATTCCGCCTTCTCGCAATCATAAAAGCAAAACTCTCCAATATTTGTTAAGCTATCAGGCAGGTTTGCAAAATCCAATCCGTTAAGTGATGTATAAGCAAATGCATACATTTCTATTGATGTTAACCCTGATGCATTTTCCAAACCCTCAAACTCAAAATCTTGAGCATAATAAAATGCATAAGATTCAATCTTTGTAAGTTCGGGATTGAATGTTATGTGTATTGGATTATAGTTAAAATAAAAACTATTTTTTTTGATTAATTTAAGCCCGGCGGGACATGAATAGTAAATTCTTTCATTTGTTGTTTTTTGCTGGTAGTTAACCATAAAAATATTGTTCATCATATCCTTATCAAATATGCCAGTTCCCGTTTTAAGTTCTGAAGACTGAGAGAAAAAAGTTTTTCCCATAACCACATCACTTTCAGTCGCTGTTGCAAGTGCAAACTCAGGCGCATCGATCGTTTCAATACCTTCTAATATTTCACTGGGAGATGGATAATCATTTTTAACAACAACTTTTCCACCTTTCTTTTCAATTAATTTCTTTTGTTCTTTAAACTCTTCTTTAAATTTATTAATGCCAGTCATTTTGTCCACCTAATCTTTTCCTTCCAAAATTTTTTGAATGTCCTCTTCAGTTACGTATGTCCCACGCCAAATGAAATCTAATTCGTTGTCCACTTTTAACATTGAAAAATATTTTTCAACCTTTTTCTCAAGCATTTCTATTCTCTTTAACGCCAACTCAATCAACTCTTGCATAATTCACTCCTGCCTTAATTTTACAAATTAATCCTTCTTTTCATCTTAAATATGTCATTTACTAATGAAAAAAGGTTTACAAATTTATTAAATTTACTTATAATGTTAGTGGAGAAGTTTATGACTAAGAATTTAAAACTAAGTTACATTTTATTTTTTGTTTTTTCAGCAGTGATCATTGCGTGGCACACTTTGAGCAATTTCTTTGGAGGTGTTGCTTTAAATTTCATTGCATTAATAAGTTTGGTTTTTGTGAGTTTATTATTGATATTTTCTGACAAATGCTTGCTTGGCAGGATAAAAGATTTGTTAATTATCTCATGCATATTTTGCGGTTTGGAATTAATTATGTATTTTGCTTGTGAATTTGGATGCGGCGAAAATTTGTCTGGATTTATTGTTTATCAAAACATCCTTTCATTCTTTGCTTTATTGTTCTTTGCTTACACATCTTTTAGGTTTTCAACAGAATTAACTGGCAAAAAGATTGGACTTATAGAAATCATTCTTGGCAACAAAAAATCAACACCAAAACAAAAGAAAGCAAAAGAAATCACCAACGGTTGTTTGGAAGAAAAACCAAATCATAATTTAAATGAAGAAAAAGAAACTGTTGTTATTGTTGAAGACGAAGAATAATATTAAAAATCAAAAAAAAGAACTCTCGGTGAATAGAGTTCTTTTTTGTTATAATCTTAATTAAATCAAATCTTTTTCATAATTGATTTTATAAAATCTTTTTGAGTCATTTGTCACTTTGATTTCATCTGCAATTTCAACATCTGCAACAGCCAAAATTTTGTTACCCACTGCAAGAACAGGAATTGAGTTTCTCATTCTTTGAGGAATCTTTTTGTCAATGAAATATTCTTTCAATTTTTTTGATCCTCCAAGACCAAGCGGCGCAAACACATCACCTTCTTGTCTGAATCTCCAAATGGCATTGCTTGGAAGTTTTTCTGCATCTATAATATGTTGATGAATTTTAGGTTCGGTTAACACCTTGCTTGATGTTGAACGAATAATTCCATACCCATCAATTTTTAGTTTTCCACTTTGGAATGCATATTCACCAACGCTATCTTTTTTCTTGATGTAACCTATTATAATATAATCATATTCTTTTAAAACTTTAACCTTGAAAGGCAAGCTGATAACACTTCCATTGTTTGCTTCCAAAGCAAAATTTCGAACAATGTTAACATGTTTTCTTTCAAAATCTTGACGAGAAAATTTCTCAAAAACCTTCATTAAAATTCTATTGATAATAGATTCATCTTGATAAAAATATGTTAAAGGAACTTTGATGAAATCTTTTGTTTCAATCATTGTGTTAAAATCAAGTTGTGAATTGATATAGTTATCGTCTTTTGCACAAAGTTGTGCAAAATTAACGAGACTTTTGTCTGCCCCTTTAAAATGGCGTCTCAACGCTGGCATAACAATATTTCTTAAATAGTTCCTAGAGTATGTTGTATCTTTATTTGTTTCATCTTCAACATATTCAAGACCAAACTCATCAATATATGCCATGATATTTTCTCTTGGGGTTTCTAAGAGCGGACGAATGTAAATACCATCACGAACAGGTTCCATACCTCTTGCTCCATTCAAGCCTGCCCCACGAAGAATGTTTAACAAAACAGTTTCAGCTTGATCGTACATATGATGAGCTAAAGCAATTTTTTCACAAACACCCTTTTGAATTACTGTTTCAAAAATTCCATATCTAACTTTTCTTGCAGCTTGCTCAATTGTTAGTTTTTCTTCTTTGGCAACTTTTAATGCTTCGCCTTTAAATTTGTATGCTCTGATTTTGTGATCCTTACAAAACTGCATTACGAATTCCGTGTCATAAGCGCTAGATTGACGAATTCCGTGATCAACATTTATTGCAACAATTTCACAATCTAGTTCATGTTTTATTGAGTTTAAATAATGCAACAAACTTATGCTATCCCTACCACCCGAGCATGCAACTCCGATAATTTCTCCAGATTTAATCATGTTATGTTCTTTAATAAATTCAATGACGTCTTCCATTTTTAGGCTCTCCTTATAAGCAACTTTTAATGTAATAACATTATACAACATAATTTGATTTTTGGCAATATCTTATAGTAAATTTGATCAAAATTAATAAATCATCAAAAAAAACACAAAAAACCACGATTTTTCGCATTTTTTTATGTTTTCTAAGTTTTTAAATAGGTTCTAGCAACCAAAACAGTCATATCATCTTTTGCAGACATTGCACTTAAACTTAATGCTTCATTTAAAATTGACTCCGCTATAACCTGAGGGTTGTTGGTTGCAATTCCCCCAACAAATTCGAGCAGACTCTCATTAGTTTTAAAGGAATCAACAATTCCATCTGTCACAAGAATAATAATATCTCGAGTTGAAATTGTTGTTTTATAAATTGCTGGAGTTATGGTTTCTAAGGCACCAATCGGCAAAGATCCACCTTCCACCATCTCCATGTTATTTTCACGTTTTATAAAACCAATCGGAGCTCCCACCTTAACAAAATCAGCGATCTCTTTTTCCAAATCCAACAAGCATACATCTAGAGTTGAATACATTTCTTGATTATTAATTGAAAGAAGTTTGTTAACGCTTTCCAAAACAATGTCATTATCAAATCCTGCCTTATAAAAATTTTCGATCAACCCAAGTGTCATCGCACTCATTTTGTGAGCACTATTTCCAGCTCCCATTCCATCGCAAAGAGCCAAAAGAAATTTGTTTCCACCAAGCCTTATTATACTATGGCAATCTCCGCACTCCTGATTGCCCGCTTTATTGCAACTAGCAAGCCCAAAAACGCAATCATACTTACTTTTCTTTCTTAGTTGAATTGAATTGAAACCCAACTCATCGAGAGGTGTTATTTTCGTTATCTGCATTGGGACCTTTAGTGTTTCGGTTAAAACTTTTTCAATCATTGGATTGTAAGAATTTTCACTATCAACCACCAAAACTGCCGATATATCGTCAGATTTTTCAGTGTATAATAAAACCTCTTTACAATAAATATTTAAACCTAGCAATCGGGATATAATCTTATTTTCTCTAGCAACATCAAAACGTACGTTTGTGTCTATTTCATCTCCAACATCAAGCAAGAGACGTGAAACAGCACCCATTTGATCTGCCATTAAAATTTTCACATTGTTTATATCTGCCATTATATTTTTATACTGTTTATATTCATCAATTATACGATTTACTAAGCCAATAAGATTGTTTACCTTCACACACCTTCCCGTTATTCCAGAGGGCACATCGAGCAGGGTTATCTTACCTTTTGAAATCGCAATCTCAACCATAAGTTCCAAATTGGACTTGTTGTCTGTTCCCAGTGAGCGAGTGCATCGATTTTTATCCAAACAATCTTTACAACATGAGCAAGTAATCTCTCGAATCAACATTGCAACCAACTCTTCTTTCGTGAGTTCTTTTTTTGTCATCCCCAAGTGAATTTGTTTCATTTCCATAAAAATGTTGCTCAGTTCTACCATTCTTTTTTTTATATTTTTTCTCGTTGTGTTAATCACGTTTCTTGATGTTATTTCACTTTTTTTAACATAAACAAAATCAGCTAATGAATATGACAATTTTTTTGGCAACAGTAAGAATATTAAAATTGCACATAAAATTGGTGCTAAATTCAAAAAAATATTAAAATTTTCCGTAATAAAGCAATATTGCACAACAACATCTGCAATCAGAACCATAAAACATGTTTTGAATTTGTTTGGCATTGAAAACACTCCAGCCAGCATCGCCAACACCATAAATTCAGCCAAACAATTTAAATTAAAATCTTTTAATGAACAACCAAAAGAAAAAGCTAAAACAATTGCATAAGTGAGCGATGGCGAACCAATTGAAACACAAATCAATAACGTTAAACAAACAAAGAACCTGCTTAATGACAAACCAAACACATTAACAAATGACAGTCCCAACCCCAACGACGCAATTGCAAAAAGAAAACAAATGCTCTCATCTAATGTTAACTTAAAGCAGTTTTTTCTCAGCAACATAACTTGAGTTACTGTGATGTAAACAAAAACACAAACCAACCCCAGCAACAAAAACAAAATCACATGACTAATATTATGGATGTGATAATAGAAATATGTAACACAGGAAATAATATATGATACAAAAATCGTTAAAAAATGAATTCTTTGTTTTGAAAATTTGTGAATATAAAACACCAATAAAGCAACAAATACAACCGTTAACGCTGTTAAAAAATTTTCCAAACTGAAATCCGAAATAGTTCCACAAAAAAGAACCAATACAGAAACAAATTTTTCATTCAAGCCAACATAAACACAAGCAAATAAAAAAGCAAACAGAAATGGACTAAGTCCACCAATTTCCGCTTGCGACAAAACCAAACATACAAAAATTAAAGAAAAATATTTTAAAATATCATATGTGTTTAATTTTTTCATTTTCATAAAATTTATAATATCATCAAAAACAACCATTTATTTTTAAAAAAATTAAGAAAAACATTAAAAAATGTTGTTTTTTTGCGTTTTTTTAAAGAATTTTATATTATTTTTTAATTATTTAAAAAATTATTTTTATTTT
>JAZLCR010000034.1:0-49560 GCA_045614345.1 Candidatus Onthoplasma sp. | reverse complement strand
TTAATATTTTTTTTCTTTATAACAGTGTGTGCTTTTATTAATAGTTCATTGTTAAAATTAAAAATATCTTTTAAGCAAATCCTGCCAACTAAGAAATCTGAGTTGTGTATTGAATTAATTTCTTGTTTACTCAAATCATCATCCTTATGACCTGTTTTAATGGGAAGCATTTCTGCGACCTGAACAGAATCCGTTTTAAACGATTTAGGTTGTTTTGGTGGTGAAAATTTTTTTGAATTAATGTTTTCGTTTTCTAGGGAAAACACAACAACGTTTTTGCCTATTGTTAGAGCATTATTAATGTCCAAAACATCATTATTATCTAGCGAAATTTTCTGCGTTGAAAATTTTTCATCAAAAGACATTTCTTTAATTACTCCTAAAAATTCACCATTTATTGAATATGCCTTTGATGATATAGGCACAATAAAATTATCATTCTTTTCCATTTTGACTGTAACCGCTTGATTGTTTTTTACAGTAATTGCATTTCTTCCAACATGATAAATGTTCTTTGTTGGCAAACAAAGTTTTGCCCCATCGGTCCCAACAAGTTCAATTTCACATAGTTTTTTCATTTTTTTATCAACATAAAGTTTGTCCACAACACCTAACAATTCACCTTCATATAAAGATAAGACACTCAATGAATTAAAATCTTTGCAACTAAACATATTCACCTCTAAAATATTTTATTCAACGACAAAATTTATATGAATATAAAAACACTAAAATATTTAATCATTTAATTTTCATAAATGTTATTTTTTATTTAATTTATTTGATTTATATAAATTATTTGGGTATAATATTATTATATTTTAGGGGTTTGTTTATATGAAAAATTCAATTAAGAAACATATATTCGTTTTATTATTTTGCTTAATTATTCCATTTATTTTTGTTGGATGTGAAAACTCAAACATTGAAACTCTTTCATCTCCAACAGTTTCTCAGGTTAAAGGTGGGACAATCGTTTTCAATCAAATTCCAAATGCTGAATATTACACGCTTTCAATCAACAACACAGAATTAAATGTGTACACAGCATTCAACACCAATGTGAAAATTATTGACAACTTTATAAATTACGATGCTTCTAAAATTTTTGTTACAGGTGAAAGTTACACAATTAAAATTAGGGCAAATTCAAGCACTCATATAAACAGTGACTTTTCTGCACCAATATCATACAAACACAGCGGAACAATTAAAACACCAAGTGAAGTTAAAATCAACGGAACAACTTTAACTTGGAGTTTGGTTGAAAGCGCCAGTTATTATCTTGTTAAAGTTTTAACCCCAAATGATACAATTGTTTTTGATAAGGCAGGAAACATTATTTCGTTAGATGATCCAGCAAGCATTTCAAAAGCCGATTTAACTGAATATACTTTCAATGCTAACAGTTTTGATTTCGGCTCATTGTTATCAAAGGCTGGAACTTATCAATTTTATGTTTGTGCAGTTTTATCAAACGGAACTTCTTATGTTGAAAGCACCTACACCTCCAAAACTTTATACACACATTATGAACATTTAAGCGCACCTGTTTGTGGAGAAGTTTATAAAGTTAATAGTGAATTACATATGGTTGCCGCTCTTGATCCAAACTCAAATGAAATTGCAATTAAAAGTAACGGAGTTGAATTAATTTCTTCAATCGGTTATTCTGAACCATTTTTAACAAAATTTGTTAACAATTATTTTGATATTAATTTAACTCAGTATTTTTCTGGAAAAGTAGATTTTAGTAATGAAAGACTTATATCGTTTGCCTTGCAATCAAGATATTCAACAAACAACCCTGAAACTGAATTCTTTATAAACTCTGATTACAGCGAAACAGTTTTCTTCGAAAACTCATTCGATTTAAATTCTCCAACATTGGTGTTAGAACCTTTTGATAGTTATCATATTGCAACTTGGAATTTTGATAACAAGGATAAAATTGGTGCTTATAAATTAATTTTGTTCAAAGAAACAGGTGAGGTTAGTTACCATTTAACATCCGAAACAACTTCTATGATTATTTCTGAAGACTTTGTTGCTATCACAATTCAAGCAATTGAAAAGGGTGATAACACTCGTTCATCATTCAGCAACTTTGCAACAAAAGAAGATGCCATCGATGCTGATTTTGAAATAAACGTCGATACAGTTGAAACATCTCTTTCTTGGAATGAAATTGAAAATGCATATTATGTTGTTGAATTTAAAAATAAGTATGAAATTTTAACTGAAACAAACTTTAACATTCCAACAGAAGAATTGAAATCAAAAAACTTCTCAATTAAACTACATGTGATTAAAAGTGGTTACAAACCCTTAACACAAGTTGTGGACTTAAGTTTTGTAAGCAAATTATCAGCTCCAACATTTGCATCAAATCAAGGTTTTAAAAGCGCAAATCTCTATGAACTAACTTTCACAGGCTCTGATCACGCAATAGGATACTATGTTTATATCAAGAGTGCAAGTTCTGATGGCTTTGAACAAATAACAACATTATATACGTCAACAACAATAGATCTTAGCAACTATATTTGTAGCAAGGGTGAATACACAGATTATTCTGTTAAAGTAAGAGCTATTGCCGATTATAACGGAATCTATGCAGACAGCGACTTCTCAGATGAAATTTCTGTTTCACACATGCAAGTTCTTGAAACTCCTGAGTTCTACAGATTAAACGACACGACTTATCCTGTTATGAAAGAGATTTCTGGTTCTAGCAACCAATATTTCCTTCAATTCTACGGAGTTAGAGATGCAGGAAGTTATGAAATTTTGATAAACTTTAACAAAATAACCATCTCTGCAACAAATTCAAATTTCTATAGAGTTGATATAACAAACTATATGGTTTCTGCAAACAATTACGAAATTAAAATTCGTGCACTTCCTGTTGCTGGATCTATAAATGTTGAGCCAAGTTCATATGCAACAACAACTTACACTCTAACAAAACAATTAAAACAAGTTCAAAATATTAAAGTGTCAGAAAATGAAGGTGTTTACACACTATCATTTGATCCAGTTGACAATGCTGAATCTTATCGAGTTAGAATTGTTAAAGAGAATGATAATTATTATGTTGATTATCTAAGTTCTTTAGGCCTTTCAAATTCATTTGAAGTTTCTCCATCAACAAATATCTCTCAATATGTTAAACAACAAGGAAGTTACTATTTCTATGTTATCGCTCTTGCTCCAAAAAATAGTTATTATGCCGACGCAAATGAATCTTCTGAATTTGCATCATTACATAAATTAACAAGTTTAGAAAAACCTTCAAACATTCAATTTGATAATATTTCTAAAGATTCATACATCCTAAGTTGGGATGGTGACGAAAACACTGATTACTTCTTGGTTAAAATAACTGATCCTAATGGAATCTCACATGAAGTAAAAGTCCTTAATTCAACTTCAACAAATATCAATCAATATATAACAGTTCAAGGAAACTATAAGGTTGATATCTACTCTATGGTTGAGCCAATTGGAGAAACCGCAAAAGAATATACTTCAAGTTCTGCAACCACCGCTGAAAAATTCTATAGATACACTGAAGATCATGATTTTATGAGATATAAAATTTCAATGTTTGGTGCTAGTTACGATTTGGTTGTCAGAAACGTTAATGATTTAAAATCTTTATTATGGTATCACTATCTATATGAACTTGATCCAAGCCTTGGATTAAGGGTTATGATTGAACCACAAATCAAAGAACAAACAGAAAATCAAACTGAAGAAGAAAATGTTGAAACAATTCATGAGGCAATAATTAGATTCAGTGAAGAAGCAACAACTCTTAAGTTGCACAACTTTAAGGCCGATGAAACATGGCTATATATTTGCGACTTTGAATCTGATAGTTCATTATTCTCTTATATTTGTCAAAAATTATTGGGTATTTATCCAGAATTCCATATTCTGTCTGACTTTGAACTTAGAGATATTGGTTCAGAATCAATATTTGAATTATACTATAGAAATTCATTAAATGTTGAAAAAATTGAATGCGATTCAAATAAGTTTGTGACTAACATTGTTAATTATGGCAACGATTATAACTATATTGATCCTTTCTCAAGAAAGAGCCCAACAGGAACATTTAATATTGATGCTCGTCCAGGAGCATTGGTTACAACAAGTGAACAATTGCTACAAGTTGTTCAAGATGGCTACAAACCTGTGTTTGTGGGAAATTCAAAAACTGCAGAAACAATTTATGCTAACGCAAAATTAGTTTTATCTGCAATTGTTACAAACAAAATGACAGAACTTCAAAAGGTTACGGCAATATTCGATTGGATTGAATCAGAATTTGATTTGATTTATTATAACGATGGTGGAACACCTTACATGGCTGGAGCTTATGAATCAGGTCGATATGAAGAATTCGGAATCTATGATCACTATTATTTGGAAGGAATGTTCAAAAATATATCTGTACTTAATAATGGCAAATTGGTTGTTGGCAATCATAGAGCAACAAGTAAATCTTATTCAAAAGCATTCGCTTTGCTTTGTGCAATCGAAGGTATTAAAGTTAGCGTAATAAACGGTTACTACACATATATGAAAAACTCTCAAGAAATTCATGTTGATCACACTTGGAATAAGGTGTTTATTGATGCATCCGATTCTCAAACAGCCGAAAAGAATTGGTATTCACTTGACTTAACATTCTCCGATAACAGAATTTATTTCTCAAATTTAAATAAAGGTTATGGAATATCTTCTCACACTTATTTCTTAACATACGACAGTTCAACATACACAAACTATAGGGTTATTGAACAAAGCAATTTGATATCTGATTCATATCATGATGAAAGAAAATGTGAGACCACTTATGACTATTATTCAAAATCATCTTTTGGACTAACTTTAAATCAAATGTGGAGTTCAATTTACGACTTTGAACTTTACACCTATACCTGTGATAGTTGTTCACACCAACAAATTTCTCAAACACTTCCAGAAATTTGTGACAACTGTCATGAATCAAACACATTTACAAACTATCCTGAATTATTAACAAAAGATTTCAATTATAGCAAAAAATTAGACACAAGTGGAATATACCAAAAATATGCAGAAGCAACAGACCTTGGTCCTGCTCAAAGTTTCTACTTGAACTACTTCTTGTATGCTAATTACAAACTTAAAAACAATAGTTCAGAAAAAACAGTGATTGAGTTTAAAGTGAGCACTGATTACTTTAATGCTGAAGAACTAACAAACTTCATCAACTGCATCAACACCGCAAACCTATATGGCGCAAAACTTGAAAGAGTTAATGATTCTGCCGGTTCTGGAACAATTTATTCTGTTAAAGATAGTGGAAGCGGAATGACAACCATTGTTTGCGTTTTCAAAAAGTCTAATTTGTAATAGTTATTTTGAATAAAAGTTTAATGATTACTTAAACTACATCTAATGAAAATAGATGCAGTTAAAAGCCTTAATATAATAAAAGAAAAACTGCACGATAGTGGTGATTTTAAATCTCGCACCGTGCAGTTTTTTGGCACGAATGTTTCAATTTGTTATCTCGCACCAATAAGCGATTTGCTTCTTTTGAACCAAACAATCATGAATCCAATTTTGGAATATCCTTACAATCCTGAAGATGATATTTGGCAAACATTGAAGGAGAATGTTTTATCAAACAATGAAGTTACTGAATTTGAAGAACTTGATAACGCAATTGAAAAGTTGCTTCAGGGCAATTGTTTAATTTTGGTTGATGGTGCAGAAGTAATTTTGGGTTGTGATATTGAAAAAATAACCGTTCGAGCAGTTGCTGAACCTCCAACAAGTGTTGTTATTAAAGGTCCAAGAGAGGGTTTTAATGAAAGCTTAAAATTTAATCTTGCCATGATTCGACAAAGATCCAAAAGTGAAGATTTGGTTGTTACAACTCTCAATATCGGGAAAATAACAACAACACAAGTTGCTGTGGTTTATTTTGATTCGCTGGCAGACAAAAGAAATGTTAAGCACATTTTAAAACGATTAAAAAGCATTAACATTGATGGAATTGTTGATAGTCACTATTTAGTTTCCTATCTTCAAAAAAATCCAAAGTCTCTTTTTAAACAAGTTGGCGACACAGAAAAACCTGATGTTTTGGTTGGCAAAATGCTTGAGGGCAGAATTGGAATTTTAGTTGATGGAAGCCCAATTGCATTAACCCTTCCATTTATTTTGATTGAAGATTTACAAAATGCAGATGATTATTACTCTCAACCAATAAGGGTCACATTTGTTCGCGTTTTGCGATTGATTGGTGTCATACTTGCTGTTTTGCTTCCCGGTGTTTATGTTGCACTTGAAAAATATCACTATAAAATTTTGCCAACTGAATTTTTGGTTACAATCATGAACACAACACAAGGAATCCCCTTCTCTCCATTTATTGAACTCTTGTTTGTTGTTTTGCTTTTTGAAATTTTATATGAGGCAAACCTTAGAATGCCTCAATATTTTGGAATGGCGATGAGTATTGTTGGAGCATTAATTTTGGGAGAAACTGCAATCAGCGCGGGACTTGTTAGTCCACCAGCCGTTATGATTGTTGCTCTTTCCGGAATAACCTTTTATATCATCCCAAGTCAAGCTGCTCAGTTTAGCATGCTGCGACTCCTTGCCTTAGTTGTCGGCGCGGCAGTTGGTCTTTATGGGATTTTAATTTTTTGTGTTTTCCTAATTTCTTATCTTTCTAGTTTTGATAGTTACAACAGCGCTTATCTTGCCCCAACCTCTCCGTTTGTTAGAGATGATCAAAAGGATTATTTTAAAAGAGAAATAATTAAGGATATGAAGAAACGACCGAAATCCATTTCTAACAACAGAAACAATATAAACAGACGAGGTGAAGAATGAAAATAAACTATCGTCAAATGTGCATAATGCTATTTTTAAGTTTTATTGCATTGAAATTTTTAATTCTGCCAAGCACACTATATATTTACTCATCAAATGCAAGTTGGTTTGTTGTTTTAATTCTTATGATTGTTGATGGACTATATGCTTTGCTTTTGGTTGATTTAATGAAAAAAAATCAAAGCAAAAATATTAATGAATTTATGAAGGAATCAATTGGCCCAGTTTTAACAAAAATTTTTATGATTGTTTTGGCAGTTCAATTCTTTTTACAAATTCTTAATATCTCTAAGGGTATGGAATTTTTTGTAACAGAAAATTTTTATAATAACTTTCATTGGTTTTTGTTTACACTCCCCCTTATTGCTTTGGTTGGATTTATGGTGTTTAAAGGGTTGAGAAATATTGCAAGAGTTCAAGAAATGTTTTGGCTGGCAATTATTATTGGCTGTGTTTATATTGCAATAAAATCCTTTTCAGATGTTGATCCACTTATATATCTTCCAATGTTTAAAGATGGCTTCACACCAATCCTTAGCAGTGGATACACTCATCTTGCCTGGTTTGGATCTTCAACCTTTTTGATTGCAATTTTTGGAAGTGTTGATTTTTCAACTGAAAGGAAAAATAAAGTTTGGATTTATATTCTGTTTTCGATATTGTTGGTTCAATTAATTTATTTCGTTTTTTTTGGATTGTTCGATTCAACAAGTCCAGTCCACACATTTGCAATAAGTGATATCAGCCAATATTCTAGCAGTAAATCAATCATTGATGAATTATCGTGGTTGGTTGTTTCACTTTGGGTTATAACACAGGCAATTCAACTTGCACTATATTCATATTGTTTTGTTAAAATTATTATGTTTATTTTTAACATTCGTTCGAAAATTTCAATCATAATTTGTGTGGACATGATAATTTTCTCTTTGGCATATTTTGGATCAATAACAATAAACCTTGAACTAATTTTATTCACTCATTTTGCTTCGATTATAACAATAATCTCGCAATATATTATTCCTTTATTTTTGCTGTTTGGCTATTTGATCAACAAGAAAAAAAGAGATCGCAATCAAAAGGTGGTGGAAAATGAAAAAATTAAAAACAATATTTAGTCCACGAAAACTTATTGTTTGGATTTTCTTAATTGTGTTGATCATCACAATTCCCGAAATCACAAAGCCAGCCATGAGCAAAACAGAAGCAATCATAACCATGATGAGCATCGATAAAGTTGAAAACAAGATTAAAGTTTCAACAGCAGTTATCACTCCAACCAATGAAAAAAGTACCAACTATGAAGTGTTTTCTGGTGTTGGCGAAACTGTTGGTGAGGCGGTTGAAAATGTTTCTTTGTCTCTTGGGAAAAGCATGGGCTTTGCCCAATGCGAAATCATGGCATTTGGTGAAAATTTATCATATGATGGGATAATGTCTTCACTAGATTTTATGACTCGAACGAGAAGAGTTGGAAGAAATGCAATTTTAATCAATTTCTCTGGTGATGTTGAAGATTTTCAACAAGCAATTGTTAACCTAAACATTGAAAAATCAATTCCTCTTGAAGACGTTATTAACTTTGACAAGCGTTATATACCCTCCGAAGATAGCAATATTCACTCATTCTATAAGGGGTATTTTAGCAAAATCTCTATTGGAATCATGCCCAAAATTCAACTTCTTAGTTCCAAAACAGATAATGCAATTCAAATCAAAGGTGGTGCAGTATGTGGTGGAAATGCTAACGAGCCCGGAAGCGGAACAAACGAAAAATCTAATCAAAAATACATCTTAAACGATGGAACGGTTTCTGTTTTTAAGTCCGGAAAAAAATTACTTGAACTAAATCCCGATCTTATGCAAAATTTAAATCTTCTTTCAAATGTTGAACAAGAAGGAACTCTAAAGGTTAATAAAGTTAATGATGAGCTCTATAAAGATTCAAATGTTGTCTTAAACATTCACAACAAAAAACTTGAGTTTAAGCCAAAATTCGAAAATAATAATCCGATTATGGATATAAACATTGAACTATCTGTTCTGGTGGAAGAAGTTGATGAAGAAAAGCCGTCTAAAAACTTCTTAAAAAGAAACAAAGAGTTTTTGACAGAAGAGTTAATTTTAAAAACAAAGGAAACAGTTGAAAATAATTGCTTTCAAATTATTCAATTTTGTAAAACCAATCAAATTGACCTAATTGGAGTTTATGAAAATTTTTATCGTAAAGAATTTAAAAAATTCAAATCCTATTACGACTTAAACAAAGAAAAATACCTTAACGACGTTGAAATCAACATTTCAGTTAAGGTATCTAGTTCTTATTAACTTCTGAGTTCCACACCAATTCTCTTCATATGATCAATTAATCTTGAAGAGAATTTTTCAATGTCGCTTGCTTCCAAAGTTCTGTCTTTTGGTGTTACAATAAAATTGATTGTGTAGCTAATCTTATCTTTAAGTACTTCATCATTAATATAAATATCTTTGAGTGAATGTTCAAGAATGAAACTTGCTCTAAATTCATTTAAGGCTTTCTCAATTTCCCCATATTTCATTGTTTTTGGTGCAACAAAATTATAGTCAACTGAAACACTTTGGAATTTGCTTGTTTGTTGGACTTTAAATTTTGTTTTTTCAACATTTAACATTGCCTCAATATCAAGTTCCAAAACAGCAAATTTTTTGCGCTTATCAATTGCTTTAACAATAACAGGATGCATTATCCCCATTTCACCTAACACGTTTTTACCATTTGAAATTAAACATGAATTAACTGGATGATAAAGTTGATTTTCATTCTTTCCTAAATAATCAACAGAAATGTGCATAATGTGCGAGCAAATATATTCAACCATTTCTTTTAGGCGGAAATATAAATCTTTTTCGCTTTGTTTCTCACTTGCTAAAACAACTGCCAATTTTTTCTTTTCAACAGCAAGATTATTTTCATTAATTGAGTCCCAAACTCTTCCGATTTCAAAAATTGCCAAATCGTCAAATTTATTTTTGTTTTCATCTGCAAATTTGACAATTGTTGGTGCAAGAGTTGATCTGAGTCCACTTTGTCCAGAATGTGAACTATCTAGCAATCTTAACACGCTATTTTCTTTAATTCCAACACTCTTGTTATATACCTCATAATTCCAAACATATGAATGCACTTCATTTAAACCAAACAAACTTGCAAGCGCATATTTAATTTCGTATTCTTTTGTGTGTGTTTCAATTTGTTCAATTGGTTGAAGCGGCATTTCCATTGGTTGAGAATTAATGTTATCGTAACCATACATTCTAAAGATTTCTTCAACCAAATCTTCCTTGATTGAAATATCCTTTGTTCCACGATAACTTGGCACGTTAACTTTAATTTTTTCACTCAACAAATCCAAAATTTCAACTTCAAAACCCAAACGAATTAAAGTGTCGACAACAGCATTTAATTCTAATTTAACTCCACCACGGCGAGCAAGGAAATCAGTGTCAATAACAATTTCGTGCTTTGGATAATGGAAATTATAAACATCTGTTAAACTAGAAGTAACTTTTATTCTTGGTTCAGCTTTACGCAACAAGTAAACAAGTCGAGCAATCGCATCATCACACATTTCAGGATCAAGAGATTTTTCATATCTTTGACTTGCATCAGTGATCAAACCAATTTTTCTACTTGTTTTTCTAATTGAAACACAGTCAAAACAAGCACTTTCAAGCAATAGTTTGTTTGTGTTTTCGCTAATACCAGATTTTAATCCACCTTTAACACCGGCAATCGCAACAGGAACTCTCTCTTCATCACAAATAACCATTGATTCTGTTTCGATTAAATGTTTTCCCCCTTCAAGCGTTTCCATTTCAATAGGTTCATTTGTTTCAATAACAGTAATACCTTTAACAATATCGTTATCAAAAGCGTGCATTGGTTGACCCATTTCAAGCATTAAATAGTTGGTCATATCAGCCAAAAGATTAATATCTCTCATTCCGCAATAGTTCAAACGAAGTTTAATCAAACTTGGGCTAACTTTATTAATAACATTTTCCACAGTTAATCCACAATATCTAAAACAATTTTTTGTTTCAACTTTGATGTTGAGCGGGCTTAAATTGTTGTATTGATTTAAATCTTCCAATTCCAAAGGTTTTAATTCGCGTTTGAAAATTGTTGCAAATTCTCTTGCAATTCCATAATGCCCCCAAAGGTCCGGACGATTGGTGAGTGACTTGTTGTCAATTTCAATAAGAACGTCCTCAAGTGGAAGAATATCTTTAATATCTGTTCCAACAAGTAAACTCTCATCTAATTCAACAATTCCAGTTGTGTCTGCTTCAATGCCAAGTTCGTTTCCACCACAACACATACCAAAACTTTCAACACCTGCTAGTTTTGCAGGCTTAATTTTAAGTCCGTTAACGTTTCCGCCAACTCTAGCAAAATAAGTTTTTAATCCAACTCTAACATTTGGTGCACCACAAACAACTTGAACAGGTTCACCAGTTCCATCATTAACTTTTAAAATATGAAGTTTTTTGCTATCTGGGTGATTTTCAACACTGAGAATTTGCGCAACCACCACGTTTTCAATTTCTTTTCCTTTATATTCAACACCTTCAACTTCAGCAGTTGACAAACCAAAACGTTTGACAAGTTCATCAACTTCAATTCCATCTAGGTTAACATAATCTTTAATCCAATTAAGTGATATTAACATATTTCCTCCTTTTAAACATCCAACTTAAACTGATTAAGCAGTTTAAGGTTTCCGCTGTTTAAATCACGAATATCTTTAAGCCCTAAACTTAGCATTACCATTCTATCAAGCCCTAAACCGAAAGCACAGCCAGAATATTTTTCAGGATCAACACCACCGTTTCTTAAAACATTAGGGTGAATCATTCCACATGGACAGAGTTCAATCCAACCACCGTTCTTACAAGTTGGGCAACCCTTTCCATCACAGAACGGGCAACGAACGTCCATTTCAAAACTTGGTTCTGTGAATGGGAAGAAACCAGGACGAAGACGAACTTCAACATCTTTTTTAAATATCTTACTTAGCATTTCTTTCATAAAGTAAATAAGATTTCCAACTGAAACATCAATGTCTACAATAACACCTTCAAGTTGGAAGAATGTGTTTTCATGGCTTGCGTCAATATCTTCATTTCTAAAGCATCTTCCTGGGAAAATTGCTCTGATTGGTGGAGCATATTTTCTTAAAATTTTATTTTGTGCAGCAGAAGTTTGAGTTTTCAAAACTTGTCCGTTATCTAACCAGAATGTGTCTTGCATGTCACGTGCTGGGTGATTTTCAGGAACGTTAACCGCTGTGAAGTTATTATACTCAGTTTCAACTTCGTTACCATCTTCAACAACAAAACCCATAGAAACGAAAACATCTTCAATTTGTTTTTGAATAATTGTTCTTGGGTGAAGACTTCCAACCTTGTGCTCACATGGTAAAGTTATATCAATTTTTTCAGCTGAATTGATTTCTTTTTCTAACTCTGCTTGCTCCAAAAATACTTCTTTTGCAGAAATTAAATTTTCCGCTTCGGTTTTTGCGTTATTGAGCATTGCTCCAACTTTACCCTTTTCTTCGTTTGGCACTTCTTTCATAAAACGGAAAAGTCCTGTAATTTTTCCGCTTTTACCTAAAATTTCAACACGCAAATTTTGACATTCCGCGCTTGAATTAATAGTTTCCAACTTTTCCTTTGTGTAATTTAAAATTTCATTAATTTTATCTTGCATAATTTCTCCTTTCAAATAAAAAACTCGCCCTAAACATAGGACGAGAGAACCTTTCGTTAATAACCACCTAATTTCGCAAATATAAAATATTTGCCTCATTAACATTTTCACAGTTTTGTCTGGCAACTCTTAACCTTTAAAAATTTTAAAGTTTACCGAGAGCAACTCCAATGCTGAAATTCGCAAAATCACCTGAACATAAGTGGCTCTCAATCGCCGACCACTCTCCCTTTATGAAAGCAAAATTACTACTGAACACATCTTCATCGTTTTTATTTAGTTTTCGTGAACTTCTTTCACTATTTCAAGTTTAAAACATAATAGTCATTTTGTCAAGAGATATTTATAAATTCCACTTCTTGACAAATTAAATTTTTTCATATACAATATGTATTGTATGATTAGAGAAACAGGTAACTCAGAGTTTTACTCACTAACCTATAGGATTTTTGTTGAAACACCTGATCGATTAACAAACAATCTTGATCAAACAGCCGAAAGATGTTATGTTTCAAGCAATGAATATTTAAGTGAGTATATGCGTGAAATGGATTTAAGAGACAAAAAAATTGCAACTGTCGGAACAAGTGGTGATCAATTTTTTAACGCTCTTTTGCAAGGTTGTAGAGACATAACAATAATTGACGCAAACCCTTATGCTCGAATTTTTGTTGAATATAAAATAGCAATGATTAAAAATCTTGATTTTGAAACATTCAATGAAACCGTCAAAGGAAGTCAAATGTTTAACTGGAAAATCTATGCCAAAATTTCACATTCTCTTTCAGATAAATCAAAACAATTTTGGGACACTTTAATGCTTGAAATAGAAGAAAAGATCGATGATACTATTGATCAATTCGATCAAAACAAATTAGCACGTCAACTTGTTCACAGAGAAGCTGTTTTCTTTAGTGATTTTTATAAAGATGAAGAAACTTATTTGAAATTGCAAGAAGCTCTGATTGATGATAATTATCAACTAGAGTTCATAGTAGCAGATCTCCATCAGTTTCCTAGATTTTTAAAAGGTAATTATGATTTAATTATGCTCTCAAATATATTTGCCTATCATGAAGTTGGTGATATGAGAAAAAAATTTGAGGAAACTGTTGAAAGTCTTTACAATGAACGCCTAAATCCAGGCGGAACGATTCAAGTTCAATACCTTTATCATCACCCTTGTTACGATGACCCAACCCAAATGGCTGGTCAACAACTAAGAATTGTAAAACTCGATGATGGACACAATCCAAGAACCGTTTACTTCTTAGATAAACCATTGGAAGACAATTTAACAGTTTAAAAAGGAATGAGGCTCATTCCTTTTTTTATTCTATTATTTTTAATAAGTCAATGGTTTCATCTAAATCTAAAAACAAACATCGACCTTCATATTTTTTATTAAACAATCTAATTAAATTAAATCCCTGCGTTTCTTCCAATTTGAAAAGAAGAGAATTAAATGAAAGGCCATTTTGGGTTTGTTCATTTTGGAAATTAATTTGCAACCAATTCCCGCTTTCTAACTCTCTTTGTGTTTCTTCATGCAAACTAACTCCAAATGCCGGCATCAACCTTGCATGGTTGAAAACATCCTTAAGCTTATTTTTTACATTCAAAAATTTACCCATTTTAAAATCAATTACATTGGTTTTTCCATTTGTGAAAATAGAAAAACTTTCAATGTTATCAAGAATGTCTGCCAAATTGTTTTCATTATCATTATAAATCATCATGGTTTAATTATAACACAAAATATATAAAATTAAACAGACATGAACTCAACATTATCTCTAATTTGCTTAAATATTTCTAAATGTCTTTTTTCATCTTCAATAATTCTAGCAAATAAATCTTTCAAACTTTGGTTTTTAACTCGCGATATTGCAATATTATAATTTTCAATTGCAATAGTTTCCGCTTTGATGTTATTGTCCAACATTTCTCTTAGTTTCATTGAATAATTAATATTGGCAGTGTTGAAATAATTTCCTTGAGCGTCCTCATATTTCGGATTTCCTCCAAATTCACTTATTGCATGCATCAACATATCTTGATGAATCATTTCAACAACACCAATTTCTTCAAATATGCTCGCAATTTCCTCATCAGTTTTATCTGCAATAACTGACTGATAAATATAAGTTAAAACACCTCCAAGTTCTCCAACCCTACTAAAAAGCAAATTTTTTAAAATTGCAACTGTTTGCATATCTCCCTGAACATTGATTAGTTCTGGATATGATTTGTTAATCCTAACTTCAATATCACTAAAATTCATAAATCCCCCTATTGTTCATATGATTGTTAATTTGATTTTGTGAGTTTTGTAAACTTATTAAATATTGAATGTTGAAAACTTGCAAAATATTTGCAATTATTTCAAAATAATATTTGTTAAAATGGTGTTATTATGCTAAAATGAAATAACGAGGAAATGATGAAAAATTTAAAACATAATTCAAAATTAACAAGAAAAGTTACAAGATTCAATCCAAAACCAGATGTTGGGTTAACTAGCGATCAAATTAGAAATAGAGTCAACTCGAATTTGGTTAATGTTTCTAACATTAAAACCAACAAAACAATTGGAAACATTTTGGCAAAAAATATATTCACATTTTTTAACCTAATTTGTTTTACAGTTGCGTTTGCTCTTACTTTTGTTGGAGCATATGCGGATCTTACCTTCTTGGTAATTGTTGTTTGTAACACAACCATTGGAATTGTTCAAGAAATTAAAGCAAAGAAAACAATGGACAAGCTCTCATTAACCAATTCGAATTTCACAAAAGTAATTCGTGAAGGTGAAGAACAAGAAATTTACAAAACTGAAGTTGTTTTAGATGATGTTTTATGTTTGAAGCCTGGAATGCAAATAGCTTGTGACAGTATTGTGATAGACGGTCAGGTTGAGGTTAATGAAAGTTTGTTAACCGGTGAAAGTCAACCAGTTAAAAAACAAAAAGGTGACGAACTTTTAGGTGGAAGTTTCATTTCAAGTGGAACTTGCAAAGCAAAAGTTAATAAAATTGGTAACGATAATTATATTTCACAACTAAATGAAAAAGCAAAATCATTTAAACAATCAAAAAGTGAATTGTTAACGTCTCTTAAGAATTTAATTAAAATAATCACAGTTTTTATGATTCCTGTTGCAATAATAATGATATACAATAACTACCAAAGCTTCATGGCTGACCCAACAGCAACTGGAACAATGGAATATTTTGTTATAACCAAAACCGCAGGGTGTGTTGTTGCAATGATTCCAGCAGGCATGTTCTTATTAACTTCCGTTGCATTAACAGTGAGTGTTATAAGACTTGCAAAAAAGAAAACTCTTGTTCAAGAATTATATTGTATTGAAATGCTGGCACGAACAAACGTTTTATGTTTAGATAAAACTGGAACCTTAACAAATGGATCTATGAGTGTTAACGATGTTAAGTTACTCGGCAAAAAAACAATTCAAGATGTTGAAAAAATTGTTGCATCAATGGTTGCAGCCTTCCACGATGCAAATCACACCGCTTTAGCTCTCAAGTCATATTTTGGAAAACCTGCATATGCTTCTGAAAAATCCGTTCCATTCTCATCGGAAAGAAAATTTATGGGGTGTAAATTTAAGCAGGTTGGAGCGTACAAACTTGGTGCTTATGAATATGTTATGAACAAACCAACTGCAGATATAAAAAATCAAGCAGAAACTTATGCTTTAAATGGCTATAGAGTTTTATTGTTGGCTGAATGTGATTCAACTTTTAGTGGAGAAAACTGCAAACCTGTTGCGTTCATTCTTCTTCAAGATAACATCAGAAAAGATGCTCCAAAAACAATTGAGTGGTTTAAACAAAATGGTGTTGACATCAAAATTATCTCTGGCGACAATCCAATAACAGTTAGTGAAGTTGCAAGAAGATGTGGTGTTAAAAACCATGAAAAATATATCAGTTTGCAAGGCATGAGTAATAATGAAGTTATGGAAATTGCAAACAAATATACAGTGTTTGGACGTGTTAGTCCTGAACAAAAAGCAATTTTAGTTAAAACTTTAAAATCTCAAGGTAAGACTGTTGCCATGACTGGTGATGGAGTTAATGATATTCTCGCTCTTAAAGAGGCAGATTGTTCTATTGCTATAGCAGCTGGAAGTGATGCCGCAAGAAGTGTTAGCCAATTGGTGTTGCTTGACAGCAACTTCAGTTCAATGCCAAGCGTTGTTGCCGAAGGAAGACGTGTCATTAACAATATTCAACGATCTTCTTCACTTTTCCTTATGAAAACACTGTTTGCAATTTGCATTTCAATATTTGTGTTGTGCATGGGAAAACCTTATCCTTTCTCTCCAATACAATTAACGCTACTTGAAATATTTGTAATTGGTTTACCTTCATTCTTCCTAGCATTGCAACCTAACACCAATAGAATTAAAGGTAGATTCCTGGCAAACGTTGCACGAAACACAATTCCTGCAGGATTTGCTTTAGTCGTTTCAGTTATTGCAATGTATGTTTATCAAATTTTCGTTCCTATAACAACAGATGTTTTGGTAACAATGTCTTCACTTGCTGTGGTTATTGTTGGCTTCATTGCCTTGTTTAATATGTGTAAACCTTGGAATTTATTCAAATCAATAATATTTGTTTTATGTTCTGTCGTTTCAGTTTGCGCTGTAATGTTTGCTCCAGACCTTTTCAAATATGTTGAAATTTCATCGTTTGATGTGTTGTTCTTAATTGTTGTTTGCTTCTCTTGTAATGTTGTTTACCAATCATTAACAAAACTTTTGGAACTAACAAAGAACATTTCTAACGACTCACAATATTTACAATAACTTTATCAATATCAAAAGTTAAAATACCCGCGAGGGTATTTTTCTTTATCAAAATAAATTCATTTTCACCAGCAGGATAAAACCACTCAAATTCTGGAACAAAATTTGAAATATTTTTTGCATCTTCAAGTTTTAAATCTTCACTTAACAATGAATTGGCATAAAGATAGTTTTTAGATTTTATGCAATCTAAGAAAACAAACGGAATGAATTCTTGTTTTAAATTCAAACTCTCATCGTCCAAATAAACAAGGTAGGTTTCCACACTATTTTCTTTTATGTGACAAACTGTTCCATGATTAAGTGAATCATAAAGCCTACACATAAAATATTTTTCTTGCCCACTTGTGTTGCACTCATCACAATATTCAGCAAACTTTAGTTCTTCTTTCTCAATCACAACAATAAAGTTTCTAACACCTTCAAAATAAATTAAACATATATTCCCTATTATTTCATAATGTGAAAAATTTAAGGTTTCCACTGTTTTTTCACAAATCAACACGCCATCGATTGCAATAAAAATCTTGTTTGAAAGCGAAATTGAAACAATCTTTGATTTAAAATTAAATTGCGTAACAAAAACATCTTGATTTCTTTTTGAAAATAAAAAATTATAAGTATCCAAACCTATTCTAACAATCAAAAAATTTTCACAAGATTTTCCATCTTCAATCACAAAGGGATACGAATTTTTTTCTGGAAAAACTATCGCTTTTTTAAAATCATGTATTTTGTATTTAACAAATGCTTTCACATTTATTATTGATTCATTGTAAATATCACAGTTGAACGTAGATATTAAATATTTCATATATTTATCTATGAGAGAAAACAAAAAAACTTGCATTCTTTCAGTTTGCAACAAGAAAACAAATCATTCGCATAATAATAAAACATCAATGGGTTAAAATATAAACATGAATAAAGATATTTCAAAAAACATTTCCGAAAACTCAAATTATAAGATTCACGTGATGCCACCATCAATCACAGATGATGACATCTCAGCCCTTTTCAACGGAATTGTTAATGTGGTTAAGAAAAAATATGAACTAGAAAAAAATGCTGAAACAATAAACTTAAACATAAACATTGAGAAACTCGTTAAAGAGTTAAAAGAAAAGCAATCCGAAATTATAAGACTTAAAAACGAAATAATCTATTTAAAAACACAACTTCAATTATCAACCAAAAATCAAGATTAAAATTCTTGGAATTGTTTTTATTTGATTTGTCAAGCATTTTTCATATTTTTTCGTTTTATTTTCAATTTTTTTTTAAAAGTGTTTGCATATATTTTTAAAAATTGATATATTCATTAAAAGAATATGGGGTAAACACTATGGAAGAGATGATTTTTTATGACAACGCCAAAGAGAATGTAACCAATTTTTTTGAAAAAGAATTTGAAAATTTTCCGCCACTTTTAATGTCTCACTTTCTAAATAGATTTAATGAAATTCTTAACTACACTGAAGAAGGAAACGTAATCCAACCAAAAATTGTTTTCACAAACAACATTGACTCAGTTGTTAGATCAATTCCTAAAAGTAATGCTCTTACAATTTTTGAAGATAGTGATGCAACCAAATTTAATCTTCGCCTAAAAGCCATCTTGCCAATAATCACAAACGACTGGTGTTTGTTTGTTGACATTAAAGAGAACAAAATTAGTTATGGGATTTTGATGGCTTTCACAAGCATTAAAGATAAAAACCTAGTTAGAAGTTTGCAAGAAAATACTAGCATTAAAGACAAGGCGGACAAGGTTTATTGTATAATTGCTCGCCCTTTGAATTTCTATTCAATGTCTCTTCATTCTATTTCAGGAAACGATTTAATCATAAACTTTTCACTTGATAAATCAAAAAGCAATATTTTCCATAACGAGATTAGCGAATTTGTTGATGCGACTTTTTCAAAGTTAAGAACAACTCAACGCAAACTTCAAGACATGAAGAACATGTATTTGAATATTTTCACAAACGTTCTTAGCCGTGTTAATGGTTCAATTTGTGTTATTGTTGATAAGGACTTTAAAGATAACGGAATCTTTGAAGATGGAATTTGGTTAAAAGAACCAATAAGTTTCAGCAAACTTTTCACTCAATCAAAAAGCTATAGCGAAGAAAAACTTCAAGCATTTGCAGATCTTTTTATGAATATGTTAAACTTTGATGGAATCACAATCATTGATAATCTTGGAAGAATACGTGCATATAATGTTTTTGTTGAACCTAACTCCAAAAAGGTTGGTTATATTGTTGGAGGTGCAAGAAAGCGTGCCGCTTATTACATATTAACAACAAGGAAAAAAGATATTGTTGGTGTTTATTTCCAATCACATGAAGGAGAAGTTTTCTTCCAACTTGTTCCCAAAAGAGAACAATCAAAACCAATCAAAAAGAAGACAGAAAAGAAAAATAAAACAGAAGAAAAATAATAAAGTTAATCTAAATTTAAACAAGAAAAAATCGCATATTTTGTATGCGATTTTTTATTAGCTTAGCTTTTTAAATTTGATTATAGATCTGAAAATAACTTTATCTCCACAACGCCCTTCAATATAATAATAAGTTTTCGCTTTTCGCTTATAAACTTGTATTTCATCTCCTTCATGGCTTTCATTAACAAAATAAATTTCATATTCTTTAATTTGAATAGAATTCATTTCCTTAAGTGAAAATGCATCAAAAACCATAAAATTATATTTCAAATTATTTGTGTGATTGTTAATATCAATATCTGTTAATCGAATTTTTCTTTCATAAACAAAATCTTTGGTATCAACACTTTCTCTAGTGTTTGAAAATTTTGTTTTTATGTGATTTGTTTTCTCCATTTCAACTGAAGGATAAGCAATTGTGTTCATTCTTCTGAGTTGTCTTGTGGAACAATCCAAACAACACCATTCTGCAATAAATTTGGCTTTTATTTTGTTGCCATTTTTTATTATGCAATCACGTAATGCCCTTACTGTTCCCAACTCATGCATCCATGTGGTAACACCAACCTTGTCCCCAGATAAAATCTGAGAACATGGTATTACCTTCATTTTGGTCACAACCCAAAAAGCATTGCTCTTTTTTTCCATTGTGTTATGATCCAATTTTAAAAGATTTGAATGATTGAATGTTACGATCTCAAACATTCTCATTAATTCCGTTATTGGAACTGTGTTTGAATAATCAATGTTGGTATCGTTAATAATAATTTTTTCACTATACCAGTTTTTCATTATCTGATCCTCATTTTTCTTCTTAAAACAATTACAGATATTACAACTGTTGCAACAACGGCAACAACAACAATAATAATTATTATTGCAGACGCATTAAGTGGCTCTTTGATTGTAACTTTATAACAATCCAACAAAACGCCAGATGTGCTCATGAGTTTTACATAATAGCCACCTTCACCAAATTCATCATAAGTTGTTGAAACTTGTTGTTCGGCATTTGCTGAAAGTTCGTTAACATGGGCAACCAACCTATCATTAATATAGATATACGATTCTCCCACCTTTTCATAAATAACTGCGGCATTGAAATAGATTGTGAATCCTTTTGTTGTTGTTTCTCCTTTTTGAAGAGAACATGAAATTGAAACATCCTCATTATTCAACGTGAAGCTTAAGTCAATTTCTCTTGTTGGATAAATTCCATCACTCATTGAATACTTGATTGAGAATGTTTGTTTTCCGCTTGTAACATTTAAGTCTTCAGCATTCTCCATAATATCTTCATAAGTGATATTCATGCTACCTTTTAATAACATTATGTTAAGGAATTTGTTTGTAACATCATCACCAAATTGATTTTTAACACTCGTGATTTTACATCCACCCAAACCTGTTAAATCGATTGATTTTCTTGCTTCTTTTTCATTTATGATTGTGAATGTAATAATCTTTGTGAGTTCTTCATCTAGACCCTGATATTTTGCATATAGTTTTACTCTATATGTTCCACTGTGAGAGAAAGTATATGGATTGTATCCTGATGGTTTGTATGTTTCACCATTTCGCTTTGCTTCAACTTTAATACTTCCTGTTATATATTTATAACTTTCGTTAATTGTAAGACTAACCACTCCGTTGTAATATGCATTATCTATTGCTGATTGACCATTAATAAGTGTGACAACTTCTCTTAAAACATAAATATCACATTTTTCAACATCTTCTTTAAATTCATGAATGTTGCCTGCGGTATCCTTGAACAAGAATGAATAGTTTCCATTACCTTCAATTGAGTATGTTGTTTTGAATTTTTCATTAGACACTATTTGATCTTTATATCTAACTTCAAGCCATAATTCATTTTTCTCGAACAAGTAATCTTCAGTGTATGCCGGAATAGGATTAATTCTTGTTGCCTTAATTTCAATTTCCGAGTCGGCTTTTTCAACAACAGTAAACGTTGTTTCTTGTTTCAATTGAACTGATCCATTAACAATAATTCCAAAGTCCTTGATAAGTTCTGTTTTTTCAGCAAAATTTGTGTGGAATTTCAAAACACCAAAATAGATCTCGAAAACATTTTCCTTTTTCACTTGATAAACAACAAATTCATAAACACTACTATAAAGACCTTCAGATGTTTCACATTTGCTTATTGCAACATTTTCATCAATCGGTCCAATGTTAAGATTTTGGTTTGTAACATAAAGTGGTAAATTTAAATCTGTTTTGATATTTGCAAATTTTGTTGTTATTTCTGAAATCATTGCACCTTCAAGCAATTCAACTCTAAATTTCGAATTTGCTGAAGTTATTGTGTTTCCTAACTCATCTCTTACAAAATAAACTTGATTATTATCAGGTTGAACTTCAAAGAGGTAAATTCTATTTCCTGCATATTTTCCATCTTTAGTGTAAACCTTAACTTCAAATTTATAAATACCCGAACTGTCCTCTGGAGTTGAAATCACCAAACTATTTTGACCTGTAAGATTTGACGTTCTGTATGTTCCATCTTTTAAAAGTTCATACAAATTATATTCATAATCAAAATATTCATTTTCTTCAACATTTGTCCATTTCAAACTAGTTGTTCCAAATGTTGGTTGATCAACAACTTGGTCAACGTCAATATGATGCTTATTGTTATGATAATAAATCTTCTTTTGTGTTCCGCTAGAATAATCTCTTATTACAACTGAACTTAATCTTGTGTCAATTGTGAAGAAATAAATTTCATCACTTTCACCATCAACAGGATTTAAGATAACTTTATACTCCAACAAGCCACCTTCGCCTGTAATCTCATCAAAGATAGGTTCTAAAACAAACTTTTTATACTCTCCATCAACAACAGGTGTTATGCCCGATGAAATGTAAGAGTTTCCTCTTTTAATTAAAATTTCACCTATATAAATCGTTTTATCAAATTTAAATTCAACGAAGTCGTAAGTGTATGAAACAAGTTTCCCTTCATGAACAGTTTCGAAATATGTTCCTTCTTTACCATATGTTATGATTGTAAACTTTTTATCAGCCGTGTTAAATCTGTAAGATGATGTGCTATTCAAAACCACCATGCTTAGAATGTAGGTTGTTTCAGGCAAGCACTTAATTTCAGAAACATAAATATTTGGATTTAACTCGTTATAATATTTTACTTCTCCATTGTGCATTTTTCCATGATATATTGAAGTTTCTAGTGAAGTTGTAACTCTAATTGTTTCTGCAAAATACCACATCGTGTGATCTTTATCTTGAGCTTTTGCATTTGATAAAACAATTTTAAATTGTTCGCCTTCTTTTACAACGAGATTCTTAATGTCAATTACAATTTCAGCCGCACTGTTGCAATAGTTAAACGTAAATAATTTTTCTTTGGTTCTTGATTTTATTAGAATTTCATAGTTTCCAAACCCTGATGTTTGAGTGATATACTTAACAATCTGTTGATTTAATTTTTCAAAGTTTGTTCCTGATTTTGTTAGGATTTGATAAGGACTTTCTTGAGCACCTGTTCTTCTTACAACAATTTTGAAGAAATTATCATTGAGTCTTGTTGAATCTTCAGTTAAAGAAATTTCAAAGATGTTATAGTCAACCTCATTTGTCTCGAATGCGATGTCAACTTCTTTGTTTTCAAGTGAAGTTGTTTTAACATTAACTGGAAGATGAATTTCATCTGATCCTGGATTGTAATGAATAACATATTGAGCAACATTTCCTGCAGCATCTTGTTCAATAATTTCATAATATGTGTTTGCCATCAGGTTGCGATTTTCAAACATCAATTCGCCATACTTTGATAAGTCTGGATAATTTTGTGAATAACCATTTGTTGAAAAGAATGGCAATGTTAAACTATAAGTTTTAAGTTCTTCTACACCACCAATTTCTTTAACATAAATTATAGCAACATCTTCTTTATAAAAGTCTGTGGTTTCAAACACTCTGTATGCATAGATGTAATCATTTTCATATTTTTGATTATTCTTTGCATATTGATAATATTTTGCATATTGTCTTGTGAAATAAATTTGTGCTCCTGGTCTTTGATCGAATGAATTTTCAAACATATATTCTGTTTCAAACTCTTCATTATATTCATTAACCAAAACATCTGATTTATTTAACTCTTCAATATTTTTCGTTGGAGCAAGACGGTCAATTGTTATTTTATAATTATTTTCATAATAATAAATCGCCTCTCCTGATGCTGTATAGTAAACATAGCAACCTAAATATTTGATAAGCTCTTCTTCTGTTTTTGATATAAGTTCATGTGACTTAAAGTTATTAAGCTTATATCTGATTTTTATTGTGTAACTTAATGATTTATCTAATGAGTTAACATCTAATTTAGTGTCCAACCAAACACTTATTGATCCATCATCATTCAAGGTAACGTATTCGCTATCTCGATCTAAACGAATTCCGTTAATTGCTGTGTAAGGATGATTGATATATGGTGTTTCCTTGCCATCATCAAACTGCGTAACAATCAAATAGTCTTTGTCAACTTGAGCATTTTGAGTTTCTGTTAAGCTATAATTTGGCAAACGAACTTCTAAGAATTCTTGACTAACTGTTGCATGATAATAACCAGAATCATAAACAGGATTAATTAATATTGTTTGATCCGTTTCAAATCCTGTGAACGTGTCAACTTTTGGACCTTCTTGATCCTTTGTTTTGATCGATAGACCAATAAACTTTTCGTTGTTGTGTGGTTCATCTCTATCTGTTCTTCCGTTCTCAACATTGTCACTAATTCTTATAACATAATCACCAGATAAGAATAACCAGTTTCCATGATCATCACTTATGGTTAATCTGTCTCTCAATGTTGAATTAATTTTTGATAAATAATCATAAATATCAATGTTGAACGTGTTATTCTTGCTGTCATAAATTTCTGAATTCGGATAAATAGTGGAGTCGTAAATCTTTACATTTCCACCTTGCAAATTTGTTGATAAAGGCAATTGATTGTCTAAATCACGGAAGTATACAGCAACTTTTAATCTTCCTGCTTGATAACCTGAAGAATTTTCCATACCTTTAACATATTTGCCTGTTGGGATGCTGATGGTTGCTGGCAATTTTGTTGTTTCAAGATAAACATTATATTTTTCATTAATGCCATCGTTTTGATAAATGAGAGTTTTAGGAATATATCCATATCCTGAGAATGTGTCAAATTCGGTTTCGTCTTCCATTAAACAAATTTTAATTTGATCACCAATTCCAGCTGTTGTGTTGATAATTCCATTTCTATCAACAATGAAATAATAGTTCTTTTCTTTAACGTCGGCACCTAATGCGCTTTGATCACCCACATATGTTCTGGTAACAACATACAAACCAGCTTTACTTGTTGAAGAATTATCAAAGTCGATTATAGCCATTCCTGTTCCGCCAAGCTTTTTAAAGTATGTTCCTTCATCACCCTTATTGTAAACAACATACTCTTGTCCTTGACCTTTTTCGCTGCTATAGAAATAATATTTACCTGATGAATCGAAATTGTTAAGATTTAATGAATAGTATTTATAAGTAACTTTTTCAACTTCAAAAGGTCCAGTTCCCATATTCCAAATAAACATTACGTGATTTGCGCTTGTTGCATGCGCGCCCATAAGACCATTGATATCTTTTTCGCTGTCGTCACTGCCTGTTTTTAATTTATATGTCATACCTCTTGAACCAACAGAAACATCGCTTCCATCTGTTGGAATTGCAGATATGTCATAATCATTTTGGTAATAAACATATCCTCTGGCATTGTCTTTGTTAATTTCAATTTTAACATATGACTTGTCTTGAGTTTGTGTTTGAGAATTAATATGATTTTCTCCTGAAAGATATAATTTGCATGTGTAATAAGATGAACCATCCTCCACGTTATATCTCAAAGTATTTTTCAACCCCAAATCTTCAGCTATATTGTTTGAGTTTTCATATGCGAGAACTGATTTGTTTTGAATTGTTAAATAATAATCAGAACCATGTTTTTGGAAAATCTTAGAAAGCGAATAAATGTTATTGTCTGCGCCTGTGTAATAGTTTTCAAATTCATGAAGATTTCCTTCTGACGCTTTTTGAATTAACTCTTTAACTTTTTCATCAATCGAATCATATGAAGAGAATAGTTTAAACGCCTTGTAATCACCAACTGAATAGGTAACATTGTCTCCATATATTGCAAATGAATTTGTTAAATATGTACTTTTGTTTGTTCCTTCATTGTCTTTATAGTTAATATTAAAATATCCATTTGTTCTATCAATAACAAAAGCATAGTATGCTTGGTTTCCAGCACTATCCCATAATTTAATAATATAAACACCTTGGTTAAATAAAATACTATCACTTGGAACACTATAACTATTTTCAGGTCTAACTAAATCCGCACCAGAAATTGTTTGACCAAATTGATAATTTGTTGTTATCCATTGTTTTCCACCATTGCCAACGATAGTTTCTGGATCTGCACTGTTGATTGTGAATGGTGTGTAACTATAGCTTGCAAAAATTTCAGATCCACTTGCTTTGTTGTTCCAAGTTAATGCTGCCAAACCATCTGTTACAGAGTTTGTAATTTCGATTTTAGAATTATTAACATTTGTTGCATATGAATAGAAAATTGAATTTCCTGAATTCACTTGTTGAACTAAATACGCTTTAATTCCAGAAATGTTTTGTCTGTCAATTGTGAACATTTTGTATGTAACACTATCACCCTCATTTTTTAGTGATATTAAGTATTTAACAAATGTTCCACCCGCAACTTCTGATCCCAAATATGCAATTTGGTATATTTCTCCTCCAATTTCACTTTCTGAAATATTGAAATATTTTTTGCCTGTTAGAAGAAGATTGTCTTTTGTAAGGTTTTGATTTACAACGCTGTAATATTCAGCATTAACATTCCTGTCAAATATTCCTGGTTTTTTCCATGAAATTCTAACATTTTTATTTGTGTATCTTCCCGCAACATCTTCATAAGTGTCGTCTGATGTGTTTTCAGTTCCATTATCGTTTATTGCTTCAATTGTGATGTTTGTTGAATCAGAAGTGTATTGGAACGCGAAAACTTGCCAGAACATATTGCTATCTGCATCATTAATTCCGTTTGGCTTAACTTCCAAAAACACTAAATAATAACCTTTGGCATTAAATGACGTTGTGTTTGTGTAAGCCCTTTTTGCAGAAACCGTTGTTGGAATGCCTCCAACCTCTTTCTCTGTGAACAAGTCGCTAACATTTTTAAAACCTGTTGAAGAATAGAAATAGAAACTATTTGTTGTAAATTTATCATTGCCAATAAGCCATAATGACCCTTGATTTGTTTTAGCAAATGGAATCTTGTTTAATATTGTTGTTAAATTAACATCTGAACTCTTGCTTAGGTCTGTTGAATTTCCAACAAGGTATGTTAAAGCATCAACCCCAGATCCTGCACCATATTTTTGTGAATCATTTTTAAGATCAGAGTTAACCATTGAATTAACGCTATTTGCTAAAACAACATTTCCTTCTCTTTCTTCACTATCAACCAATGAATAAATAAACCCAACTGATTGATCTTTTTTATTTGAAATATCATCACCTTCCATGTAACCATTTGGAACAATTAAGTCAATATTGTTATTTGGAGTTGATGCAATTTCAAAACATTGCATCTCCGCACTTTTGTAGCCAGCTTTTGAATATTGCAAAGACATTCCAAAAATTGAAAATTTGATATCTTGAACTTCAAAATCCATTTTAGGAGCGTTTGCTGAATTGAAGCCTTTGTAAAGAAAATTATAATCAACAGAATATGCACCTGGCTCAGTGAACATTATTGTAACTAAATTTATTGAATTTGTTGAATCATAATCATCAAGACTATATTCAGTTGATGTTGTTATTCCTTGTTCCGTTTTGCTAATAACTAAATATGCTTCTTGATTGTTTAATTTCTCATCGTATCTAACACTTAAATCATATGTTGTTGTTTTTTGGTTAGATGTTTTAATGTAACTTAATTTATATCTTGTGTAGTCATATGTAAGTGTTGGATAAGAAATTGCTGAATCTGAAATTCCATGAGCTCCTATTTTGTATCTCACGTAATTATCAACTTCATAACTTGTGTTAACCTTCGAAAATTCAGAACCATTTTCAACCCAACCCAGTGTTGGATTTGCATTGTAACCATAATTTGGTCCAATCGACTGAATGTATGAACTATTGTTTACAATATAGAATGAGAAATTTGCAGTATGCTTAACACCAGCAATATTAAACACTAAATAAATTTGATAATAACCTTCGTTTGTGTTATTAACATCTTGAGTGATTAAATATGCAAAATCAAAGTAAAGCCCACCAGCAGCAGGTCTAATATTTCTAATTGAAGGGATTTGTTGTTCAACATTGTTCTTTTTTATAACAACTTCCAAACTTGTTATCTGAGAATGAATTGTTCCGTTCTCGTCTGCAATCTCAACTCTTTCATCTGAGCTATCGGTTTTAGGATGATAAACATAAGAACCAAAAGAAATCATAATTGCTTCTTGAGTGTCTGATGTTTTGTAAACATTACCACTTTCAACCTTGTTATCCATCTTAACAAACTGCCCATCTTCAACAACGGTTTTTGTTTTTAAACCATTTGGAATGTGACGGAATGTGTAATAATCATCACTCACAGTTTTATGGTTATAGTTTGAGTAGAATGTTTCGTACCCTTCGGTTAGACCATCTGGGATGTTGTCATTATCCACATCCTTTGTGCTCACAGCAACTTTTTCAACCGAAAAAATAGCGCTACCTCTATCATCTCCAAATAACGCACTATATTCATCGTCGCCAACTTTTTTAATCGGTGCTGCAGCATATGTTTCAATCATTTGCGTTTGTGTTCTATTTGAACCGAACGCAAAACCAAATCCTGCAACCAAAACAAGCAACCCAATTATTGTTGTTTTTAATTTTAAAAATTTCCCCTTCAAAATGTTCCCCTTTTTTATTTTCCCACATCGGCTGGAAAAATATTAAATATTAGTAAATATTTATAAGAAAATTATATCATATTAATTAGGGATTTCCAAACAATTGTAATTCTTTTTTTTCATTTTTCGAATATTGTCAAATCATCTATATTTATTGGCTTTGTTGAATTTTATTTATTTTTTAATTTGAATTAAAATTTTATTTTTTAATTTTTTAAATAAATTTTCAAAAAATAATAAAAATATGCCTTTTGGATTAAATTTTGGCATATTTTTTTAATTTTTATATTAATTTTTGTACTTTTCCAATCTCGACTAATTTCATGATTCTAACGATTTCCAATTTGTTCGCATCAATATAATAAAAATAAATTCCATCGATTCTCTCAGTTTCAAATTCATAAGTTTCAACTTCATTTCCATTATCTAAACGAATAACCGCTTTACCACTTTTCAAAACGCTATAATCAAATCCCAACAAACTTTCAGCTTCACTTTCGAGAGCATTAAATTCAACTTCTCTATCAACATGGTTTAGAGCATAGTTCAAAGATTCAAAACCAATTATTTCTTGAGATGTTAAATCAATTTTTACTTTCACAAGATCTGGATACATCACAACACCATTTTCAACTGGAGCCAAATTAACATACGCAACGTTTTCATGAACCTCTAACCAAACACTTTCCATGTTTTCAAATCCAACATTGTTTGCAAATGTTGGTGCCAATTGAACAGCCTGTTCACCTGTCATGATTGGATCACCGCTTTCTGCATAACTAGAAATTGTGATCAACAAACCTCCGCGCTTGCTAACTTGAACATCAAAATCTTTTCCTTCAATTTTAACTAAATAATCATATGTTGATATATCTCCATTTGTTTCTCTTTCAAATATAATTTGAACATCTCTATTTGCGTAAACAGTATTTTTTAAATAATCATAGGCCTGTTCTTTTGTTACCTCTTCTTTTGGCAATCCTTTAACAATTTTAGTTTCTAAGGCTGAAGAAAAAGGTCCGTCAAAAATCATGGCAGGATATTCAATGCTTGCGTTTGTTAAATCACCTAACCCCACAGACAATTCATTCATGCCGGTATTGTCGAAAACAGACGCATCAACAAAATTGAAACCTGTATCATACATTCCATAATTCTGCTTATTGAAATTTGACTTTATTTCTCCAACAACTATTCCTATCTTATCAAAAACAAGTTCTTGCTCAATTGCCAAATATTTCCCATTGTTCATCTGTTTTAAATACGCCTCACACAACCCATTAACTTGATTAAAAAATTTCGTTGCCGCAACAACATTTTCTTCATCAATTGGCAATATGCTAAGACCAGCAAGAATATAATTGCAATCCAACATCATATCTTGAATTGTGTCTGTTTTTGCCTTTGTTGTTGATAGCGTTGAATATTTTGCCAAATCCACTGATAAGTTATTAACGTTATCAACCATAGAATAATAACTGGACGTGTAAACCCCTTCCAAAACATTTGCGTTTTGTTTGTTTGAATTATAAACCTGATAATACGCAATTAAAACACAGGTTAAAATAATCAACAAACTAACAATAACAACAATTAAAATTGGTTGCACTTTTTGTGCATTACTTTTCTTTTTTGTGTTTTTATCATGATTTATCTTAGACACATTATCTTGTTTATCTTGATCATAATCCACACTACTTATATTGTTTTTATAATTCATATTTTTCTCCCCTGAAAATCATTTTTTTAAAGAAAATTCATTTAAACAGCAAAAACATGTTTGCCTATTTGTGTCACTTTTTTTGTTGTCCAAATCCATTTGCTTGTTGCTGTTTGCGGATTATAATAATACACACACCCATAAGTTGGATCCCATCCATTTAATGCATCATCCGCTGCTTGATAAGCTTTTTGATTTGGTTCCAGATTTATTTGCCCATCATTTACAGCAGTAAATGCCCATGGTTGATAAATCACACCGGAAATTGTGTTCGGAAATCTACTGTCATCAACCCTATTTAAAACAACCGCGCCTATAGCAACTTGTCCAGTGTAGCTTTCGCCTCTTGCTTCTGCGTAAATCACTTTTGCCAAAAGATATCTATCATTACTATTATATTTTGAACTGCTTGTATTTTGACTCACACTTAACCCCATTTTCGCAGCAGTTAATGGCCCAACAATTCCATCTTGAGTTAGTCCATATTTTTTTTGAAATGCTTTAACAGCCGCAATAGTTTTTGGACCATTAATTCCATCAATATTTCCTGTGTAATAACCCCATTTTTTTAACTTCTTTTGAACCTCTGTTGTGTTTGCAACAGCCGCATCAACCTGATCAAGATTAACTGATGAAGCAACCACTTCTTTGTTTTTTGAATATACTGCACTTGCTGTTGAAGCAACTCCAAATAAAGCAGAAATTAAAGCGAGAATTACTATTAATATTTTTTTCATATCCACCACCTTATAAGTTAATAATTAATTTAGGCAATCAAAAAACTCTATTGTTAAACCAATGTAAATCAAAATAGTTTTTTTAGCCAGTCAAAAATTATTGATTTATACTTAATTTGGTTTGTGTTTTCATTTTTATTCACAAAACACAATGGAGGATACATAACACACCACCAATTATCTCCTTTCGACTCACCCAGTTCAACAATAACCGCATCATAATACCCACTTTCTAGTGTTGTATTTACATATGTTCTTGTTGGAAAAAATTCGTTTGCAATTTTAATGTTAACAGAATAAGCAAAACCTCTTTTTTCTAATGTTTCCAAACAACTACTCTTAAGTAACGGTGAAAAATTTTCCACAACCTCAATAGCTTTGTCTTTACTCTCAATATTGCACAAATGCGGAGTTAAAAGATTGATCATAAGATCTTTAATCTCGTATTTCACTCTCTGATCAACTTCACTATTACTATTTGCTCGTATATGTAAACGTAAATAATCTCTGTTGTATTTTTGCTCTGGAATAAAAACCGAAGCTACAATAAGAATCAATATTAAACCAACAACAATCATAAATTTCTTCATGCAATGATTGTTAACATTCGCAAACAAAAAAAACGCAAAATAATTGCGCTTTTTATCGTAATATTGTGGTTTTTAATCTATTTATTAAAAACATTAATTTTGATTTTGCGGTCTACCCAACGAGTTAAATAAAGCATTCCATGTGTTTCTTCCAACAATTCCATCGACATTAAGTCCATTTTCACTTTGAAAAGCTCTAACTGCACGCTCTGTTTCAGGACCAAAATCTCCATCCAAGTTTGTTATTGGATAAAGGTAAGAAAGAAGTAACCTCTGCAAAAACATAACAGCTGAACTTTCGCTTCCCCTTCTTAAAACCTCACTCGATGGATTTAAATTCAATAACTTATTCCATGTGTTTCTTCCAACAATTCCATCAGGTTTTAATTTGTTTTCTTCTTGAAATTTTAAAACAGCCCGCTGTGTACCTCCCCCAAAAATTCCGTCTGTTGAAAGATCTGCTCCATACCAATTCAAGAGATATTGCAAAATCTTAACAAAGTTTCCTCGACTGCCAGTTCTCAAGGTTGGATAATTGCTAAGATCTCTAGCAATATAAGGAACTCCTAAAAATTCGCAAACCGCCTGACAAGAACTTTCACCAACAGCCTCAACATATGATGGATTTAACATCAACTTTGCATCTGTCCAATTTGTCATAAATCCAGCCTCAACAAGACTAGAAGGAGCTCGAACATTGCTTAAAACACCAACTGATAATCGACCAACAAACCTTCCCGGAACATCTGTGTTTTGAACTAATTTCTCAAATATTAATCTACTAAGCCTCTCACTTTCAACAGGGAAAGAATTATATGGACTGTAATAAACCTCAATCCCACGTGACGAGTTGAAAGTTAAACCATTTCCCGATGCGTTATATGCAAATGTCACTAACAAATTAACACCAGCTCGATTTGCCCTTACCACTCTTGTTGAAACACTAACATCTTGAACTTCTGGATGCACATCATAAACATTAAAACCACATCTCAAACAAGCCAAAATAAACATCAACTTAGCTTCTTTGTTAAATTCATTTTCATAAAAACTTCTTCCAATGTATGAAATAACAGGTGTGCGTTTTCCAATAGTCGGAGGATTTAATCCATGTTCATCATTAGCTCCAATTAAAAAATCACTTGCAATTGCCATTTTGACCTCTTAATTATATATGAGATTTTATTTCAACCCGTTCATTAATCTTTAACCAATAAAAAAGAAAGCGGAAATTCCGCTTTCTCAAATTATTAAATCAACTTAGATGTTGCAAATGCACCTTCATCAACAACAACCGCACAAATATCTGCCAATTGAACGCCCAATTCCTTTTGCAATAATTTTTTTATTGGAACATATAGTTTTGCATAAGCTTTTTCTTTGCTTTGTATATCTTTTGGTTTAACACCGATGCTTGTTAATGCATTTTTATAGGTCTCGAACATAACCACTTGCTTTCCAACATCAACCATTTGTTCAACAGTTTGTCTTAATCTGTGAATTTTTGCAAGCTTAATTGTTCCATCATCCAACTTGTTGTTACATAATTCTGCGTTTTGCATAACTGTTGAATAGTTTGCTTGAAGTGTTATTCCACTGATCATTTCAAAATTTCCTTTAACAACCAAACATTCTTCAAATACATCAATAGCGTATTGAATGATTTGACTGTTATGATCGCCCAAAATTATAACTTCATGACCTTGTGGACATAATTGATAATCTTGACCAAACAAATCGTATAAACTAACAACTGGAGACTTTTTCGATTCGTTAAGCAAAGACTTAAGACTATTAATCAACTTTGCTTTTTGAGCATTAAACTCCATCATTTTCATTCTTTGATTTGTTTCTTCTGCATGATAAACGTCCTGAACAGCTTGCCAATTTACAAACTCTTCAGCTAAACTTTTAACCATAACAATTTTAGTATGCAACTCACCTTTAAGTTGAGAAATTTTATACTCTTTAAATTGTTGAATTGTGTTAGCCATATCCAAAAAATTTTGATTAACAGCATTAACCAATTCTTGAGTTCTCTTTACTTCAACATCATCAACAGCAAAGATCTGCACTCTCTCTTTTAATAATTCAATAATATTCATTTGTTACCCCTTCTTTTTTTTATAATACTAAAAACTTTCGCTTCAAGTCAAACAATAATATGAATATATTAAAAATTATTTAATCTTTTTCATCAAGATAAGTAGCTTCCAAATCTGCAACATGGAATAAAACAGCAATTGGAAATCTAGAAAAAGCATCGCTCATATCGGAAGTTGCTTGCGTTCTTGGATCAAATCCTCCCATATGCCAGTTTATTGCCATTGCCTCTTCTCTTGTTAAACGCATAAATCCACTTATAATGTAAACAGATTTTTCGCCATGACCATATGGAAGAGAATTGCTATATGCATAATAAGGAACTTGAACCCATTGTCCATCAATTTTTTGATTTCGATAATCAACCGTGTATGTGTTAACCTTGCATAAATCATGAAGAAGTGAAATTATTGCAATACTTTCATCTGAAATTTTTTCAGCATAATTTTCACCATATTCTTGAATTATATTATTTTTAAATCTTCTGTATGTATTTAGAGAATGATAACATAACCCACCTTCAAATGCCGAATGACGTCTCCCACTTGCCGGAGCCAAGAAAAAGTCGCTGTGATTTAATAGGTAATCGAGCAAAGCATCCGCTCCATCTCTTTTAATATTTTTTTTGAACAAATCAATGAATTCATTTTTTACTTCTTCAACTGTTTTTTTCATATTCTAATCCTTATTCAATATCTTGATTTCTTTTCCTTCAACATAATCTTTGTGTGAGATAACACAATTTGCAACTGCACAAACTTTTTCATAAAAACTTTTCATGTTTTTTGCACGTTTGAACAATGACACATTGTAATTCTCCATAAGTTTTTCTTTGGTTTTAAACACATCAATAATTGAATCATCTGCGTCATAGATTAATGCCAAATTTTCTTTGCAATCAAAGTTTTTGTTTTGTTCAAGTAGTATTAGCGAAATTCTTTCAAATCCAATGCTTGAACCAACTGCTGGAACTGCCATGCCGATCATTTTCCCTAACATCTTGTCATATCTTCCACCGGCACCAATTGCTCCGTTGAAACCATCTGCATAGAACTCAAAAATTGGTCCAGTGTAATATCCTTGCCCACGAACAATTGAAATGTCAAATTTAATATCAAATTGTTTGTTTGTTAAAGTGTTTAAAGTGCTTATTAAATATTTTAAGTCTTCAACAATTTTTTCTTCAACGCCATATTTAACAACAACATCAATTCCTTTTTCTAAAACATCATTAATTTCTTCTGTTAGTCTGTTTATGCATTCTGTGTTGAAACCTTTTTCAATAAGTTCCATAACAACACCTGTTACTGCAATCTTATCAATCTTATCAAGCGTTACACAAATTGTGTTAACATCCCCGAGATTAAATCCTGCGAACAAAACCAATTGATTTAAAATTCTGCGGTCATTTATTTTTAATGTAAGTTTGTTAAATCCTAATGTTTTGTAAGTATCTAACGATGTTTTTAACAACTCTAATTCAGCATTAATTGATGCATCGCCAAAAACATCAATATCACATTGTGTGAATTGGCGCAATCTTCCACGTTGAGGACGCTCTGCCCTAAAAGAATAATCGATTTGAATTGCTTTGAATGGATTTGGTAGTTTTTCACGATTATTTGCATAAAATCTCGCAAGAGGAACAGTAAGATCATAACGAAGACCTTCCTCAACAATATCAGATTCAATCAAATTTTCTTTTGTTAAATTTAGCTTATCTCCACGCTTAACTGTTTTAAACATCAATTTAAGATTGTCCCCACCATCACTCATATTTAGCAAATCTAAATTTTCTAATATTGGGGTTGAAATTAAATTGTAACCATTATTTTGATAGCATGTTAAAATTTTCTGACGAACAATTTCTCTTATTTTTGCTTCTTTAGGCAAATAGTCATTTGTTCCACGAATAGGACTAAAATTTTTCACAACATTCTCCTTATAATTTGATTATAGGTTAAATATTGTCAAAAGTCAAGTTTTCCCCTCAATATTAGTCAATTCTTAACCTTATACGTTTAACCAACCTTTATTAGAACAAATAAAAAATGCAGTCTATTTCTGCATTGTTATTTTTTTGAATCTTTGGAAATTTTAACTTCTCCGCAAAGAATATCGTTATACGAATAAGTTGAAATTGATTCCAAATCCAACGAACATGATTTAACTGTGAATACACTTGCATAAACATCTTCAATTCTCGCACGTAAACTACTAACCTTTCTTCTTCCGCGATTTATATAAAGGTTGACCTCTTTACCCTTTAACTCTAATATTTTTTGTTTAATATTTTCAACTGTGTTAGGCATTTTTTTCATGATATCATTCTCCTAATTTTATTTTTACCTAAAGTTAAAATATTAACCAAATACTCCAAAAAAAGACAAAAGACGGGAAAATTCCCGTCTTTTTAAAAATCATCATCTTCAGTTTCTTCATCTTCATCGTCTTCAATTTCATCTAAATCAAAGTCGTCATCATCTTCTTCGTCGTCATCTTCTTCATCTTCAAGTTCTTTATCTAATTCATCATCAAACTCAAAATCTTCAACAATTCCAGCTGTGTCATCATCTTCATCATAGTCATTGTTGTTGATTTCATCGTCTGAATCTTCATCGTCGTCATCGTCATCATCATCAATGTATTTGTGCCAGTCGGATATCTCTCTATCTTCAGCATCTTCATCCATTGTGATCCCCAATTCTTGACGGCAACTTTCGCAAACTTCTTCATCGCTTTGAACAAAGTTTAATTTGCAAATAGGGCAGAGTTCCAAATCTCCAATATCATCTTCACTTGCCTCAATTAGTTTCATTTCTTTTTTACAAACGTTGCAATATTGATCAGCCTTTTTAATGTAATTTAATTCACAACGTGGACACAACATCCACACAGGTTTAGTAGACCTTGCCATAAATGCTTCCTCCATTTAACTTAGTATATTATAATGAGAACATTTTTTTTTGTCTACTATTTTTTAATCTTTTCAAAAAAATATAGATTAAAGAATTTGTTTGTCATTGCCTGCTAAACACATTTGTGTGATAATTTTAAAAAGAAATTCTATCAATGATAATTTTTAAAATTCACTTAAAATTCTAAGCTCCTTCAATTAACATTTTATCTGCAACAAGTGCGATAAACTCTCCATTTGTTGGTTTCTCATTTGATGAATAAACCTTAATTCCAAAAAGATTGTTAATATTTTCAATTTTACCCCTATTCCAAGCAACTTCAATGGCATGGCGAATTGCTCTTTCAACTTTTGAGGCACTTGTGTCATATTTTTCTGCAATTGTTGGATAAAGTTTCTTTGTTATCGAGTTGATAATTTCAGGATTTGCAATAGCAAGTTTTATTGCCTCACGCAAAAATTGATAGCCTTTAATATGGGCAGGAATTCCAACTGTTATAAAAATGTTTGTAATTTTTTCTTCAATTTGATTGTTAGATTTTGCGTTAAAAAAAACGCCTGTTTGAGAAACTTGAGGATTAATAATGTCTTGTATCCTTTCCTTTAAATTTTCCATATTGAAAGGTTTTATGCAATAATATTTTACTCCCAAACTGATTGCCTTGTTTATAAAGCCATCAATTGAAAGTGATGATTGAACAATAATATTTGTGTTTTTGTTTTTAACCTTTTCCAAAACCTTAAAACCATCACAGCTTTGCAAAACAATATCCATAATAACAACATCAGGATTTTTATCATTAATTAAGTTAATTAGCTCGTCGCCATTAGTTGTTGTTGCCAAAATTTCATAATTATCATCCGCAAAACTTTTTGACATTTCTTCAAGAGTTTTGTTGTCTTCATCTGCAAGAATAATTGTTGTTTTTTTCATTTTAATTCCCCTTTAAACTTTTTAATTTTTTTGTATTTTCGAAAACAAGTCTATAATAACAAAAATCAAAAAAAAGACCTAAAAGAAAACTTAAAGAAATTGCTTGTTTTTAGCATTTTTTTATGAAGACGCTAATATTTTGTCGAAAGTCTTTTGCATTAAAAGTCTAATTGAAACACTTTTTCGAATATTAGCATTTTTATTTGTTAAAAAGCCTTTAATTTAACGAATTTTAGTCGTAACAAAATAAGTAAAAATCCTTGTTTAAATAACAAAATCTATGAAATGTTAAACATTTGTTTTTTTGAAATTTTATTTAACTGGCATATTTTTCTGTTTGCAATTATACATTATTTAAGACAGGAGGATTTCCATGGAAGATAAATCAATTTCAAAAATCACTTACACTAAAAATTTAAATAAATTTAATTTTAATTCAACAATCAATATCCCTATAGATAGCAACACCAGCATTAAAACTTTGTTGGACGTTAAAGCCTATCTGTTTGACCAAAAAGTTGAATGTAGTAACGGAAAAGCAATTTTCTCAGGCAAAATTGGAGTTAAAGTTTTATTCCTAGATACTGATAACATAACCAACACAATTTCCGATTCGTTGAACTTCACAGAAACATATATTGATAACCTAATAAATAGTGAAACTTATTTAAACATTTCAGATGCCTACATCTCACATAATGTTTTATCAACTGATGGCATTTTGAAAATCAACTGTGATGTTAATATCTCACCAATTGCCTATCTGAATTTGTCATTGAATAATAATCTCATTAGTTCTGATCTTTTAATCACCAAAAAATGTGAAATTTCAACCAACTATGTTTCAAGTTCTATCAATAGTAATTTCTTTTATGTTACAAATCTTGAATCAAAATCTTCTGTTGATAAGATATTATGCTTAAACTCTTATTTTTCTCCAGAAAAAGTTTCAGCACAGGATGGATATGCTGTTGTTGAGGGAAAATTGTCAACTTCTATTCTTTTTGAAAGCATTAGCGACAATGATTCAACAATTAAAGAATTGCATGAAACAAATAATATAAAACAAGACATTGAAATTGCTGGATTAACAAAAGATGATATTTTAGATTTATCTTTTGTTGTTGATAAATCTTTTGAAGAAATTGAAATCGAAAAAGAAAACAATGTTCATGTGATAACATTAAAAAATAAAATTTATGTGTCGGGAGTTGTTTTAAAAAATGTTTCAATTAACATCGTCGACGATGTTTATAGCGTTGCAAACAGCATTGAAACAAGTATTTCAAAAAGAAAATTCACAAAAAAGATGGAGGAATTTTCAATTAGCGAAACAATCTCTAATGAAACAGTATTAAATACCAGTGAACCTGCAATCGACGAAATAATTTCAAACTTAAATATTGTGCCAGAAATAACCAATTGCTACGTTAAAAACAACTCAATTGTTGTTGAAGGTATTATATCTTCTAATGCGACATACATTGATGAAAATAAGGAACTTAAGCACAAACAACTAGAATCTCCTTTTGTTATCGACACAAAATTGCAAGCTGAAGAGTTTGAATGTGTTCATAACTTTATTTCTGTTGTGGACTCAAAAATTAAAGTTAAAAGAGGCACAATAATTGAAACTGAATATACACTATTTATTCGCTTAAGTATTTATGTTAATGAATCATATGAAATTGTTGATTCATTCAAAATTGGCAAACCTTTAGATATGCAAAAATACGATATTCAAATTTATATTGCAAAACCGAATGAAAGCTTATGGGAATTGTGTAAACGTATTAAGATTTCTCCAGAGGATATTCATAAATATAACAAAGAACTACCAATGGTTATGCAAGGTGGTGAAAAAATCATTATCAAAAGGTAGAAAAAAGCACGACTTACGTCGTGCTTTTCTTACAAATCAAAACTTTTTTCTGTCCATTCACTTAAGGATGAGTTTATAGCCTCATCAACTTCTGGAATTATTCGAGATGGAGAAATTTTTTCATCAACAATTTTTTCAAACGTTTCCATAAGCGGAACATGAATCTGCATGAAATCACTATGATTTTGATTTCTTAAATATAATCTTTTTAAAAGTCCTTTAACCGCGTACTTTCCTTCAATTGAATTAAAGTCCAAATTTGGATTAATACTTCCTTGTTTAACAACTTCAATTCCATAATTTAAATTGTGACTAACAGGATCATAAAGCGTTGCATTATAGTCTGCCAAAAGTGATAAGTGAATGACTGTTTCAGGATTGCAGTTCATGCCTTTTAAATAGTTTTGCATTTCATGCATGCTAACACTCATAATTTGACCTTTAAGAGTTTTTTGTTCTGCTCCCTCACACATTCCGCCAAGCGCACTATATACGTTTTTAGCAGCAGCACATAATTCACATCCTTGAACATCTGGCCAAGGGAACAAACTGAAGTTTTCTGTTTTGATTATTTCGCTTATTTCTTTTGCTAAACCATAATCATATGAAGATACAACCATTTTGTTTATCCTCTTGTTTTCAACGATTGAATCTGGTTGACCAGGACCTGCCAAAATTGCAATGTTGTTTTTATTAACTCCATATGCAATCATTATTTCGCTTAGGGTTCTTCCCGTTTCTGCCTCAACACCTTTCATTGCCAAACAATATTTTTTGTTTTGATAATTTGGTATTTTGCAAACTTCATCCATAAGATTGTCTAGTTCCTGACTGAGAATCGAAATAATAACAATATCGCTATAATCTAAAGTTTCTTTCAAATCCCAACAGCAAATAACATTTTCACTATCGCTTAAGTCTACGTGTTTATTTTTCTTATTGAGCATAAAGTCTGTTGCAAACTTATCCCAACATTTAACAGTGTGACCACCTCTAACTGCTATCCAAATATTAGTTGAAGCCCATCTTCCTGTTCCAATTACACTAATCTTGATTTTCTTCCTTTTCATTATCTAATGGTTTTGTTATTGGGAATAAAATTGTATCTCTAATATTTTCACAATCAAGCAAGTGATAAATGAAAACGTCAATTCCAAATCCAATACCTGAAATTGGTGGGAACCCATGTTCCATTGCTAGAATATATTCTTTATCGTAATCCATGGCTTCAGCATCACCTCTTTGTTTTGCTTTTGCCTGTTCTTCAAAATTGTGTTTTTGTTGAATTGGGTTAACCAACTCGCTATAACCTTTAATCATTTCTTGTCCATCAATAACAAGTTGGAACATTTCAATCAATCTATCATCTGCATCGTTGTAACGAGCAAGCGGAACAACGTTAGGATAGTTGTATAAAATCGTTGGTTCAACAATGTTTGGACGCATTTTTCTCTTGTAAAGCAAATCAATAATTCCACCAACAGTGAATTGATCTGCAAGTTCATATTCTTCCAACAAACCTTTTTCTAAAACGAGCTTTTTAAATTCATCTGCATCCGTTATATCAAGAACATTAAATCCTAAAATATCATTTAATGTTGCAACATAATCCATTCTTGGGAATTCTGTTGGAAGGCTAATCATTCTTCCATTTGACATAAATTCATATTTTCCGAAAACATATTTACAAACTTCTCTGAAAAGTTCTGTGTAGAACTTAATGCTATCTTCAAAATCCCAATATGCAGCATAACTTTCAAGCATTGTAAACTCTTGAAGTTTGTCAACGCAAAGACCTTCATTTCTGAAATCTTTTGCAATTTCAAAAACCTTGTCAAATCCGCAAGCAATAACACGCTTTAAGAATGTTTCAGGACTGATTCTTAAGTTCATATCAAGATCAAGAGCATTGTGATGAGTGTGGAAAGGTTTTGCAAGCGCACCACCAACAGCATTTTGAAGAATTGGTGTTTCAACTTCCAAGAATCCGTGTTTAATATAGAAATCACGAATAAATTGAGTAACTTTAAATCTCACCCAAACAGCCTTACGAGATTTTTCATTTGAAACGATATCTAAATATCTTTGACGATATCTAGCATCAACATCAACAAGACCATGGAACTTTTCAGGGAGTCCACGAAGAGCTTTTGAAAGCAATTCAAAAGTGTCAACTTGAACAGTTAGTTCTCCAGTTTGAGTTCTAACAAGTTCACCGTTAACTCCAACAAAATCACCAATATCGCAGAAATCTTTAAATTTTTGAAGAGCATCTGCACCAACAATATTGAGTGATAAACTAATTTGCACGCTTGTTCTCATATCACTTGTTAAATCACAATCAAAATTGTCACCAATAGCATAAAGACGAGCAAAAATAAGCTTACCAAAAGTACGCTTAAAAGTCATACGACCTGCAACACTAACCTTTGTTCCCAATTCATATTTTTCAAGGTCGTGAATTTCGTGAGTTTTGTGAAATTTTGCTTTGTAAGCCTTTTCTCCCATTGATTCGAGTTTTTTAATTTTTTCAACTTTAATTTCAAATTCACTTAAATTTACATTATCCATGTTAAACTCCTTATTTTGCTTATGTCTTTTAGTATAACAACAACAAATTAAAATGTCAATCTTAACAAAACAAAAAAGAGCATAAAGCTCTTTTTATTTTTTATTAACTCTATTCTGCAACCACAACGTAGTAATCACCATCTTGAACAGCTTTGTAACCTGTTCCAACATATGTTGTCACCTCTGGTTCTACAACAACCTCTGATGGATTATATGCGTAAAATCTGCCACCACTAACAAGAATCGTGTCATAACCTTCATCGTGTTGATTTAAAGTATATATTACTCCATGAGTGGTATTTTCATGGTTTCCAATGAATGTTCCACCAGTAATATTAATTTGGCTACCACCGCTTGCATATATTAATTCGTTATTGTTTGGAGTTGTTCCATTATCTTCAAAAGCTTTCGCTCCAACATTTGTGAATGTTCCACCTTTGATAATAATTTCGCCACCATTTCTTGCCCAAACAGCCATTGAATAATCATTTACTTGAGAAGCTGAATTGATTGTTCCTTCGCCTTCAATTGTAAGTATTGAACCCATTCCATCAACACAGAATATTGAAAAGCCATCCCAGTTTTCTGCAGTTATTGTTTTACCATTTAATTTTAATGTTATGTGCGCATTAGTAATATATATTCCTCTGTTTGTTTCTTCTGGATATAGTGGATCTGGATTTGCAACCAATTCAATGTTATCAAACAAACTAACAACAACATCTGCAACTCCATCTGCACTTCCTGCAACTTCAACAGCTTCAAGGTAGGCATCACATGCTGAAGTTATTGCTGTTTCCAAGTTTGCGTATGCTGTTGTTCCAACCAAAGCAACCGCTCCGTGCAAACAAACATCACAAACTTCATCTTCATTTGAATCAACGTGTTCAGCATAATCTGCTTTTTCATCACTTCCTTTTTTTGTTGAGGCATGCCAGTGATGAGTTTCATTGAATGTCCATGTTGTTGCAAATGTTGGTTTTTCACATCCTGCAAACATTAAAGAACATGGAATAATCATGCAAAATGCTAAAACAAGACTTAATATTTTCTTTTTCATAAACTCTTTCCCCCTAATTAAAACTTTTGAATAAAGGAATTTATAATCTTAATTTATGTTAAAACAACCAAAATTATAACTTCTTTACCTTGAAAGAATATGAAATTTCATACTCTTAAAATAATTTTAAGAGTTGAAAACTTAAAAGTCAAACAAATCATAAGAAATTTTAAATTTTAAAATAAAAAAGCCAACTAAGTTGGCAATTTTTTATCTTCTGTAAACTGGTTTAACAACCACGTGACGTTTTTCACCTTCTCCAGTTGATTCAGTTGTTACATCCTCACGCTCTTGAAGAGTTGTGTGAACAATTCTTCTTTCATAAGCATTCATTGGATCTAAGTGAATATTTCTTTCAATTTTAATTGCTTGTTCAGCAGTTTTATTCGCAAGGTCGATGATTGTTTGATTTCTGCTTGCTTTGTATCCATCAACATCAAGGAACAATCTTAAAGCTCCTTCACTACGTATTTTAAGTCCGCTTAATAAAATTTGAAGTGATTGAATGTTATCTCCGTGGAAACCAATAAGTTTTCCAAGTTTTTCTCCTTTCAAAGAGAAAGAAACTTCATTTTCGTTAACAGCAACATCACATGTTGCATTTTCATCAAGCATTCTAGCAAGACCTAATAAAAAGTTCTTACCTTTTTCTTGAATTCTTGTTGAATCAACAATTCTTTTTTGTTTAACTTCTGGTTGAGTCTCAACAACTTCTTCTGTTTCAACTGTTTCTTCTTTGATTTCTTCAACTGTCTCAACTATTTCTTCTTTGATTTCTTCAACTTCCGGTTGAGTTTCACCCCAAGTTAAAACAACTTTAGCTTTCTTGAAAAGTCCGCCTTCGTCAACAACTTTAACGTTAACATCTTCTCGTTTCATTCCACATTCAAGTAAACCATTTTGAATTGCGATTTCAACGCTTTTTCCTGTTGCTTCAATTTGCATATAACAAATCTCCTTATTATTTCTTTAAATTATTTCTGCTATATTCCACAACTTCAACATTTTTCTTTGGCAATATTATTTCATTATCATCATTGCCATTTTTCTTTTTCATTGCATATGCAATAATTGTTGAGATAACTGCGGTCATAAGTGAGTTAACAATAACATATAAGGCGAACACAACGTTTGATGTGAAAGCAAATAAAGCCATTGATATTGGAATAATGCACATCATAACTTTGTTTGCCGTATTGAGTTTTTGACCTTTTGGCATTGTTAACTTTTGTGACAACCATTGAGTTAAGAATGAAATAGCCACAGCCAAAATAATTAAAACATAATAACCATTTGGTTGAGTTTTTTCTCCATCAATAGTGCTAGTTATGTAATCATAAACAGTTTTTGCTTCGGTTTTTACTTCTGCTTCAAAACCTTTATGCTTTGCATATTCTTCGAAATCAACAAATTGAGATTCGTTTGAGTCCTTTCTCCAAACGTTTTTAACCCAAAGCCATGAATTCTTTTCACTGATCTCTTCATACTTTGATTCAATTGCAATTTCAAGAGTATTTTTTTCTTCATCACTTAAATCTGCAGGATTTTTATTTCCAACCACTTCAACATATGTTGTTTCAAGTTGAGAATATGATTCATAAAGTTTTGTTGTTCCGTAAGAGCGCAAACTTGAGAACAATGTGAAGAACACAACCATGCTAACACCCAAAGTGAGTAGCATTGAAAGGCACATTCCTCCCATATTCACATTATATTTCTTATAAATCTTTGCAGTCTCTTGATTTAATCTGTTTTTGTCATTAGCATATTTTTGTTGAATTGCTTGCAACTCTGGTTGCATTGCAGAATTAAATTTTTGTTGTTTCTTTGATTGAATTCTTTGGTAGATATCCAATGGGCTCATCACCAATTTTAAGGCAATTGTGAAAACAATGATTGCCCAACCATAGTTTGAAATCCAACTTCCAAACCATGAGATGATTGAATGCCATAAATTGAACCCAAGAATTAAATTAAAATTAGCTAACATTTCCATTTATAATTCCCTAATAAATTTAATTTGGGTAAGTCCACTCCTCCTTTGTTATGAGGGTCACATCGAACAATTCTTTTCAATGTTAAAACACCGCCCCATATTGCACCAAATTCGATAATGGAGTCCCATGCATATTTGCTACATGTTGGCAAAAAATGACAACACTTTGCTTTTCCATGTGTTAAAACTTTGCGATAAATAAAGATTAAAAACAAACAAATTAATGTTAAAGGATAGGTTAAAATATAATACAATCTAAAGCCCATAACTAATCCTTTGTCTCTTTAATTAAATCGTTTTTCTTCAAAACACGCAAAAGTTCGAGTTCAATATCTTTGCTGGTTTTTTCTTTTGCAACTTCCTTTGCTGTAATCACATAATTTTTCACAGCAAATTTTTCAATATTAATTCTACACGCTTCGCTTATTATTCGCTTAACTCTAGACCTAACAACACTGTTCCCTACACTTTTTGAAACAGAAATGCCTATTTGAGGATAAGGCTTAAAAGCGCGCACAAAATGAATAATGAAACTTGAAGAATGTGCAACAGTTCCCTTTTTGTAGATATAATTAAACTCTTTTTTCTTTTTTAATCTGTTAATTTTTTTCAACATAATTATTTTGTAAGTTCTTTTCTGCCTTTGTTACGACGACGTTTCAAAACGTTTCTTCCAGTTAAAGTTTTCATTCTAGCTCTAAATCCATGAACTTTACTGCGTTGTCTTTTCTTTGGTTGGTAAGTTTGTTTCATCTTGTAAATTCTCCTTTATATTTTTTCGTTAAAAAATAAACTTCTAAGCAACCGACTGCCAATAAAAGTTTACACATAAGGATTTGCGATAAGATAAATTCAAGGCAAAACTGCCTTTCGGACTGCAAAATCTAAAACTAGATTTCCTAATGTTAGCATTAGAATAACAAAAAAATTCTCCTAAGTCAATGCTTAAGAGAAAATTTTAATAAGTTTATTTACCCACAGTGAAGTGTGTAAGGGTTTCCACGCAATTTCCTTGCGGAAGGGAAAAAGGAACAATTTCTTGAAAATGAAATTTTTCAACTGCAAAATGATTAATAAAAGAGTTTTGCGACGTTGTGGCGCAGAGAACAGGATTCGAACCTGCGGATGCGTTAACATCGCACGCTTTCCAAGCGTGTGCCTTAAACCACTCGACCATCTCTGCATCTGGTGCGGATAACAGGACTTGAACCTGCAAGATTTCTCACTAGAACCTGAATCTAGCGCGTTTGCCATTTCGCCATATCCGCATATTAAGTTTGTGAATTCATTGGATTTATATAAAAAGTCCCAAAAGAAGCAATTTTAATACTTCGATTAAATTGATATTCAACAAACTTTGGCTAACATAAATAAGTTTTACATTTACCTATTTTATAGCCTTTCTAACGAAGGTAAACTATATTTTTTGTAACAACTCAGAAACTTCTGTTAGATTTCCAACTTTAACAAGTTCTTCGTCGTTATATTCAACATTCTTTCTGTCAATTAAAATTCCTTTAACTCCAAGTTCTCTGCAAGGAAGAATGTCTTTTTTGTAACTATCTCCAACATAAACAACTTCATCAAAGTTAATGCCATGCATGTTAAAAACCGTTTCAAAAACTTTTGGATTTGGTTTTGAATATTCAAACTGACTTGAAGTGTTCACAAACTTAAACATTTCATAAATTCCAACTTTTTGCATTTTTTGAACTTGTTGAGAAAAATCTCCATTACTAATAAGTCCTAACTCATAACCTTGATTTTTCAAAGTTTGAAGCGTTGTTAAAACATCATCAAACACACTCCAAGCATTTTCAAATTCTCTTAGATATATATCATAAACAGCAATTGGATCTTGCTCTAACATTATATCATACACTTTAAAAAGGTCAACAACCCTGCGTCTTCTTTGTTCTTCATATGAAATCTGTTTGGTTGTATAGAACTTATAGTGGAAATCGGTCAACTCGTCCCATTTTTTAGTGAAATCTTCCAATGTTGTTTTGTTGTTAAACCCAAACATTTCAAACAAAGATTTAATGGCGTTATTTTGAGCCTTTTTAATGTCTATCAATGTTTCATCTAAATCAAAAAATACATACTTAATCATATTTTATCTCCAATTGATAATTTTTTGGCGGAAAGTGGGGGATTCGAACCCCCGAAGGCTTTCACCTTATCGCTTTTCGAGAGCGACACGTTCAACCACTCCGACAACTCTCCTCGTCGCAAGTCTCGCTGTTGCTAGTTCGCTAACTGCAAACTTTAGCCTTTGCTCGCTTGCTCCTCTTTCCCCACCGCAAGCAAGTTGCGGTGGGAACAATTAATCTTATACTCATAATAAAAATTATTGAGGGTTTGTTTTTATAGGATTTGATTTTCTTTTCTCTTTAATATCTTTAGTGAGCCATGGTAGATAACATAAAAAGAACATTACGCTGATAATCAACACTACTATTATTATTCTCACAACATAATTTGTTGGCAAGAAATCTAAAATTGATTCTGTCGATTCAGGGCGAGCAAGGAATAGGTAATTTGCTCCTGGAAGCATTGCATTTGCCATGATTGCAATTATCCCCATAACAACAATTGCAGCAAAAGCTTTAAAGATTGATTTCACATTTGGTCTCATCCCATGAATAAAAATCATATAAAATAACGCAATATAACCTAACGTATGTTCCAACCAAAATTGATAATATCTAAACCTTGTTGGACCACAATATGTGATAACTGTTGGTGTTATTAATGCAAAAACACTACCTGCTAAAACCCAAAAATAAGCTATATCAAAAAGAGTTTGATTTTTTGTTAAAACTAAAAATGAACAAAATATTAATGCCCAACCACAAATTGTTATTGGCAAATGATCCACAGGATTTGCGTTTAAACTTGGAACTCCCACCAATCTCCAGAAATAAGACATTTCACAAATAATCATTGCAAAAGAAAGAGCTAGCCTTATCCTGCCTTCATTTTTATATTTACCAATTTTCTCTCGATAAATATAAATCAGAACAATAACACCGATCATCAAAATAATTGGTAAGAAATGAGCAAGTGAAAAATGTGTAAATTCAACAGTTTCACCTTGTCCAAAAAAATATTCAAAAAAATTTTTCATATTTTCTTTCTCCCCAATTTTTTATGTTCTAGTTTAACATTGTAAATATGATAACATCCTTTAAAAAAAATATCAAACGATTAACAAAAAAAGTTATCCACTTTTATTGTTAAAATGTGGATAACTATCTATTTTATAGCATTTTTGAGCTATCTGAAATAGATGCTTCTAAATCATCATATCTCTTTAAAGCTTTTGACCTATCTCTGTCAACAGCGTCTAAACTCTTTACAATTTTTTCGGCTTTTAAATCATATTGGAAGTTGATTCTTTTTTTATGTTTTTCACAATACTTTTTTACATCAACCCCAAACATCATGCCTTTTTCCCTCAATTGGAATTCAACCCATTCTTTAGATAAATCTTGATTTTTTTGAATATTTTCAAGCTCAACATCCTTCTCAATACCATTAGCATCTTTTTCTTTTATGCTAAGAACATTGAAATTCACAAGGTCAATTTCAACATACACTTCCAAATATTTGTTTTTGCTTGTATAAACTTGAAAATTCACAATTCCCATTTCTTTAAAATCTTTTTCAGATGCTTTGTGGAAATCTTGTTCATATACAGTTGCAATGAGACCCGTCCAACCAAGATCATACCTCTTTAAAAATTTTTTAATTGTTTCAATCATAATATCCTCCCATTAACGATCCACAAGATATCACACAATTCTTAAGTTGTCAATAAAAAAACAAGAAATTCTTCTTGCTTTTTTTAATATTTATCTTGCTTTAACCGGAAGGATTAAGAACACAAAATCTTCACCTTCACATGGAGTAATAACGCATGGTTGAATTGCGCTGTTAAGATTCATTTTAACATAAGTATTATCAATAACTCTCAAGCAATCGCTGAAATATTTTGAGTTGAAAGAGATATTAAGGTCTTCACCTTTAACTCCAACTGTAATATTTTCTTTGGTGTTACCAATTTCGCTGTTAGATGTGAGC
>JAZLCR010000033.1:0-5736 GCA_045614345.1 Candidatus Onthoplasma sp. | reverse complement strand
TATTTTGTTTTTATTTTTTTACTTCAAACATTCTATTATTGTTGTTAAAAAAAAGTTTAAAAAATTTTTCAAAAAGGTATTGACTATATGCGTAAAAGGTGCTAAAAGAGTATTAACAAAAAGCATTTACGTACACTTTATTATTAATAATAACTTTAAAGGAGATTATGTTTAAATGAATAGACTTGCTGTTTATGAATTAGGAGTTAATGATATTAAATTAACAATCTATAAATATTCACCAAATGGTTTTTTTGCTCAAGAATCACAAATTGTTGAGCCAGTAAAATTAACCCAAGATATGGAAAGAGATGGTTATATAAAGCCAATAAGAATCCAAGAAACAATTGCTGTTTTAAAAAGTTTCAGACGTATTGTTGATGGTGCAAAGATTGATAATTATATTTGTTATGCATCACCAGTTATTTCAAATGCAAGAAATCAAATTGCGTTCTTAGATGAGATATATAAAACTGTTTCATTATATTTCAAAGTGTTAACAAGTGAAGAACAAGTTTCTGCGCTTCACACTGCGATAATGTATTCGTTTGCAATGACAAGAGGTGTGATTGTTCAAGTTGGGGATCATTCAATTGAACTCGTTCGTTTCAATCGTAGAGTTATCACAAACAGCATTTCAATACCTGTCGGAACTATAACATTGCTAGAACAAGTTAGAGAAAAATCGATGTCTGAACGTATGGATAAAGTTGTTGAAATTATGACAGCTGAATTTAAAAAATGTGACTGGCTTTACAATCTTGATGAAGAAAGCGAGTTTATTGGTGTTGGTGAAGTTTTCGAGGCAATAGGAAAGTTGTCAAGAAAGGCAACAAGATACCCAATTGACAATGCTCACAATTACGAAGTGACAACTGAAAGTTTCCAAAATGTTTACAATCTTATCAGAGGATTAGATCTCGACAAAGCAAAAAAACTTAAAGGTATATCTGACAAACGTGCTGATGTAATTGCAATTGGAATGGCTGTTGTTAAAGTTGCTTACAATGAGTTTGTTAGAAATTGCACGAAAGTTTCTGTAAATGGAGAAATGTATGGTATTGTTGCAAAGAATTTGCTTGGACAAACAGGTGAAAAACCTTTGCTTGATATTTTGGGTTATTCTTTGAGTGCAATAAATGAGTTCTGTCCAACAAACTCAAATGTCGATAATAATTATTCGTTAGCTGTCATTCTTTATAAACAACTTAAAGTTCTTCACAAACTCACAAGACCATATGTTAAGGTTTTAAGAATTGCTGCAAGTATGTGTAATAGTGGAAAAATCATTTCTTTTGAAAATTATCAAAAGAATAGTTTCCCTGTTATAATCAATAGTAACATCTATGGTGCAAGCCATAAAGATATTGTTTTGGCGGCTTTTGTGGCAGCGAGTCAAAATGTTGATGACTTTAGTTTAAATGAATGGGTTAGATATAAAGACTTGGTTTCAGAGGATGATGTTGAAGCTGTTAAAAAACTTGCAATAATAATTAAAATGGCAACAATGATGAATATCACAAATTCAAATTCAATTAAAGATGTTGCATGTGATGTTCTTGGGGATACAGTAATTTTAAAAACCGAAGTTGAAAGAGATGCAACTCTTGAAATTAGTCAAGCAATGTCAATCGCGGGTGATTTCAAGAAGGTTTATGGCAAAAATTTGCAGATTTTATAATGAATCACATCTAATTTTAAGAAAAATTTTCAATAACTTGCAAATTTTATAAAATTAAGTTAACATAAACTTAACGGGGGAAATTATGTTAAATGTTGAACTTGCAATCAAATTTGGAAGCAATGAGATCATTGTTTTTAGAAAGGGTTTTGGAATTGTGGAAAAAGTTCCTGCCTATCTTGCTGTTGTGGAAGATGGAAAAAAAATAAAGGTTAAAGCAATAGGTAAAGAGGCGGAAAAATTATTTAATTCCAAATCAAGTAATGTCACTGTATACCAACCAATAGTAAAAAGTGAAATTGTAAATTCCAAAATGGCGGGGATGTTGTTGGAATCGATCATGAAAAATGTTATTCCAGATAGATTCTTGCTTGCAAATGTTAGTGTTTTGGTTGCTGTTCCATGTGCATTAAATGAACAACAACTGATATCAATTAAAAAAGTATTGCATAGTGCGGGTGTGAACAAAATCACATTTGTTCAAAATGGTGTTTGTGCAAGAGCAAACTTGGATGTTGACACTCACGCACGAATAATGGTTGTTGATATTGGGAAATTTATCACAGATATTTCTGTAATGAATGATTACAACTTTGATTTTGGCAGGATGTATTTCTTGGGTGGGGAAGATATGGATTCTAGCATAACATCATTCATTCAAGATAACTACAGTTTAGAAGTAAGTAACTTAACAAGTGAAGCAGCAAAGAATGAAGTTGCATCCCTTTATGATAGAGATGTTTATCGTGTTGAATATATTGGTATTGACGAAAATAATAGGTTTGTAAGACGAGATATAACAGCCAATGAAGTTAAGGTTGCGGTTGTTAATCTATATGATAAAATATTTGACCTAATTAAAGATGTTTTATCAAATTTGCCAAAAGATATTGCGGCGGATGTTTATGGAAATGGGGTTATGTTTGTTGGTGGAGCAAGTAAAATTGCTGGATTGTATGAATATGCAAAACAAAAACTTGATTTGCCGATAATTATTCCTGATGATCCGCAAGATTCTGTAATTTTAGGAGCAGGCAAATTGCTAAGTTTAGGAAATGAATTTTTGAAAATAAATTTATAATATTTGAGCGAAGAGGGAATCTTCGCTTTTTTAATAAAAAAGTCTAATCCTGGCGAAGATGAAAATTTAGTTGTTTTATCTTCGCTTTTTTTAATTTTGTCTGCTAGTCTATAAAAAATGGAGGAAATATGTCTAGAGTGATTGTTTTAACTTCTGGTAAAGGTGGTGTTGGGAAAACAACAATAACAGCAAATTTGGGTATGCATTTGGCAAGTAAAAATTATCGAGTTTGTATGATTGATATGGATATTGGACTTAATAATCTCGATGTTGTAATGAATATGGAAGATATGGTTTTCTACACAATGGCAGATGTTATAGAACATAAATGCAGATTAAAAGAGGCGCTTGTTCAGGATGATTATTTCCCATTGCTATATATATTGTCAAGTGGGGGATTGAATCAAAATCTTTCCATATCTCTTAGTCAAATCAAACAAATAGTAAGCGATCTTAGCGGTATGTTTGATTTTGTTTTAATAGATTGTCCTGCTGGCATTGATGCTGGATTTAAGCGAGCGGTTAGCTGTGCGGATGAAGCAATTGTTGTGACAACACCTCATTTGTCAAGTGTACGTGACGCTGATAAAGTTGTAACAATATTATCTAGTTATGGAATTGTTAATAAAAAGTTTGTTATAAATCGTGCTCGTGGAGACTTAATTCAAGACAAAGTAATGATTGATGTTTATGATATTGGAAAAACATTAAACATTGACTTTGGAGGTGTTATTCCTGAAGATGATAACATCATAATAAACACCAGTGAGAACATAAAGAATTACAAACATGCAAGCAATCGTGCATTTGATATTTTGGCAGATAATATTATCCATAATGAAAAAAAATTATTTGATTGCACCTATAGGTATAAAGGGTTTTTAGGCTCTATTAAAAAGTTGATTAAAAGGAGTGTTTAATGGATTTGAAAAAAAGACTTAACTTTGTGATACAAAAAGACAAAGTGAATAATCCAAAATTTTTAATTGAGGTTATTAAATCAGACTTTTATTATTTAATAAACAACTATTTTGAGGTGGATTTTAATGATATTGAAATCGCTGTTGATGTCAATGCTGATAAATATGAAATTTCAATAAAAAGTAAGGGAGATAGAATGAAGTTGATGCGAAATTTGCCATAGAATCGTATTAATTTATTTCTCATAAATTGCATGGATCATTAATATATTTAAACATGAAAAAAATTAAGATAGGGATAAGCTTTTTTCTTCTCATAATCATAGCGTTATTAACTGGACAGGTTGTTTTGATGACTAATTATTTTTTGGCTCTTTCATTGCATGAACTTGCACATTTGTTTGTTGCAATGAAAAATGGTTATTCTTTAAAACAAATAAAGCTTGATTTGTTTGGCTTGTCTGTTGATCTGAATGAACAAATAGATGATAAAGATTCATTTAAGATCAATATGGCTGGACCAGTTTTCAATTTGTTAATTTGTTTGATGTGTATGGCATGTTATTGGCTAATTCCGATTAGCTTTTATTATCTTAACACATTTTGCTTTTGTAACTTAATTTTGGCAATTTTCAATCTTCTTCCGGTTTATCCCCTTGATGGAGGAAAGGTTTTTAGAGGAATGATTAAAAGTGATAAGGCATATAAAATTTTAGATTGTGTAATAAGATGGTCACTTGCAATTTTGTTCACATGTGCATTTTTTGCATCGTGCCGAACAAGACCAAATGTAATATTATTTGTTATGGCGATTTTCTTTGCAACAAGCAGTGGAAACAATGCACCAACAATAAGCATTTTTAAACATAGGCAAAACAAACCTTTTGAAAGGGTTGTAATATTAAAAGTTGATGAAAATGAAATCTTGTTTAACTTAATAAAACAAATAAAAACACATTGCTACACAATCTTTTACGCTCCAAAACTTAACAAATATTTTGATGAAGATAATATTATTGAATTGTCGATTGAAAATTCTTTAACAACAAAATTAAGAGAGGTATGTTAGATGTTGACAAATGGAAATTTCCATGATATAGTATGCGAGCAAGCAAGGAGAATTATGGATAGAAGAAACAGATTATTTGAAGATATGAGATTTCATTTAGAGGCTGTTGGTGACCTTGAGTCTCAGCGAACAATGCTGGAAAGATTCAAATCTATGGTTGAGATGAAAGTTACAACATCAAGAGGCCTTATTCAGCAACAATTTGTTCATGAATTTTTTAAATATAAACAAAGTGTTGAGTTGGAACTAGAATATACAATTAGTGTTATAAATTCAAGAACTTTGGTTTCAACTTTTGTTGAGAAAGTTAGATATAAAAGTTTGTTGAGAAAGTTACAGAGAACTCACCAATATTTGGGTTCATTTCATGGTATGTTTTATGGCGTTTATGGTTGGTCATTGTCTGAAGCAAAACAGCAAATAGAAAGAGAAGTTTCATTAAAAAAGATTTAAACGATAGTGTTCTATCGTTTTTTTTCTTTGAAGTGGTTGGGTTGTTGAAATTTGCAACTTTTAAACTGATGGAAATATTTCATAAAACCCGTTGACATTTTGGTTTTATTCTGATATAATACCCAACGTAGTACCACGTTGAAAAGGTTTTGAAGTCTAATATGGCACCTTAAGAGTGAGTCTTTATAGGAGGTAACTAATGTACGCAATCGCAAATATTTCAGGAAAACAATATAAAGTTGAAGCTGGTCAAACAATTGTTGTTGACAGATTGAATGCAGAAATTGGTGAAAACATTTCTTTCCCAGTTATGCTTACTGTTGATGGAAACAAAGTTAAAACTGGCGCACCTGTGATTAAAGATGTAGTTGCTATGGCTAAAGTTGTTGCTCACGTTCAAGACAAAAAAATAACAGTTTATAAGTATAAACCTAAAAAGAATGAACGTAAGAAACAAGGTCACAGACAACCATACACCAAGATTACAATCGAAAGTATAGGTTAATTTTATGATCAACGTTATCGTTATCAA
>JAZLCR010000032.1:0-7996 GCA_045614345.1 Candidatus Onthoplasma sp. | reverse complement strand
AAATTTGTAGAGTTTATTTTTATAAATAAAAGAAAAAACTAAATTAATATATGATATAATGAATCTGTAAAAAGGAGGGGAATATGGATTATAATAAGATTGGAAACTTTATTATGAATGAACGTAAAGCAAAAAAAATGACGCAAGCAAAGCTTGCAGAAAAACTTTTTGTTAGTGAGAAAACAATTTCAAAATGGGAAAATGGCAATGGAATTCCAGACACTAATAGTTTGCCAAAGCTTTGTGAAATTTTAGAGATTAGTTTGAATGAACTTTTAAGTGGAGAGAAAATCATTAGCGAAAACAACAACCCAAAAAATGAACAACTATTGCTAGATATGGCTAAAGAATTAGAACAAAAGAACAAAACAATTTGGAAATCTATGTGGGTGATTATGATTGTTAGTATGACCGCATTGTTTGCAGGAATCTTAATTGCTGCATTCTTGATTCCAGAAGGAGTGTGGCAGCTTTTCACCATTTTAGGAATTTGTATTGTGTTTTTGATACCATGTTTCTATGCATTAAAACTTGAAGTTGGTGTTGGTGCTTACAAGTGTAAAAAATGTGGCTGTGAAATTGTTCCATCTTATTCAGAAGCTCTTGGAGCAATGCATATGGGAACTACTCGATATTTGAAGTGTCCTATTTGTAATAAACGTACATGGTGTAAAAAAGTTTTGAAGAAAAAAGTTAAATAGTTTTTAATTCATTAGATTTCGAAACAACAAAATTGTCACTTGAATATATTTCAAGTGGTTTTTTTTTAAAAATTGAAACATAATTTAAATTTTTATGTTAAAATGTTTGAAATAAGAATGGTTAAAAGAAAAAGAGTTATATTCAAAACAAGTTATATAAAATTACTATTTTAGCTTATTTAAAACAAACCAAAGAAAAAGGAGACCATTATGGAAAAATCTTTTGGTTCTTTTCTAAAAAGTAAAAGACAGGAAAAAAATCTAACGCAAAAAGAATTAGCGAAATTATTAATTGTAAGTGAATCGGCAGTTAGTAAATGGGAAAAAGATGTGGCACACCCGGATATCACTTTGCTTCCCAAACTAAGTGAAATTTTAGGAGTTAGTGAACATGAATTAGTCACGGCAAACGTTGATGAAAAAAGCAGAGCAGAAAAAGTTCAAGCAAAGAAGTGGAGAACACTCAGTCTTTCTTGGAGTTTGTTCTTTTATATTTCTTATGCATTAGCGCTTATTCCTTGCTTTATTTGCGACTTGGCAATCAATAAAGCTTTAACTTGGTTTTGGATTGTTTTATCTAGTTTAATTTTAGCATTTACAATTACAAATCTTCCAAAGCACATAAAGAAACATAAACTGATTTTTGTGCCACTAAGTGAGTTCCTTGCATTAACTTTGTTGCTTGGAGTTTGTTGCTTATACACAGGTGGAAATTGGTTCTTAATTCCAACGTTATCAACTTTGTTTGGTTTGATTATAATCTTTATGCCAATATATATTAAAAAATATAAAGTGTTTGAGAAAGTTAGAAAGTTTAATGACTTTGTTTCAGTTGGAATTGATTTTGTTGCACTCAACATTCTTCTTATGGTGATTGACTTATTCACTGTTTCAAATGGTCATGCAAGCAATCATTGGTTCTTTAAAATTGCGTTCCCAATAACATTAATTTGTTATTTAATCTTAAATGTATTAATGGCTGTTAGATTGTTAAAAGTTAATAAACTAACCAAAACAGGCATTATACTATTCTTAATAGATTTATTGTATATCATTCCGCCAATCCTTAAATTTAAAAATCCAGAACTTCAAAGAGAACTTTCTCACGATATGAACATATTCAAAGCAGATTTATCTCGTTGGATTCCAGAAATGACCTTGGATCAAAACATACACGCAATCATTGCTTTAACTTTGTTGGGGTTAGGAATTATTTTCTTAACATTAGGTTTAATCTTACATTTTAAAAGAAAGAAAAAATAAACAAAAAAATCCACAATAGATGTGGATTTTTTATTATTCTTGAATAAAAATATTTGCTTCATCCAAAATTGTTTTTAATTCATAAAGCAAGCTTTCGCGGATTGTTACAAGTGTATTTAACTTGAAAGCTTTATTAGTTCCGGTGTCTTTAATAAACACTTCATCTATTCCATTATAATCGCTTAAAATCTTTTTAACAGCATCATGAATGATTCCATCGCTAACATTATATTTTAACCATAATTTTTTTGGTTTAATAACTTCAACTTCTTCATAAATATCTTCTTCGGTGTTTGCGTTTTCAGTGTTTTCATGGCTATCCATAAGTTCAATGTTGTCAGCTGTGATTGTTGGTTTTTCACCATCACGAAGGGAGAATCTTCCACGAATTGCAATTAATGTATCAGCAGTTAAAAAGTCTTTAAACTTATCAAACACTTTAGGGAAAACAACAACTTCAAAACTGCCAGTTAAGTCTTCTATTCCAACAAATGCCATTCGTCCACCTGATTTTGTTTGAATAACTTTAAGATTGGCAATAACTCCGCCACAAGTCACCATATCGCCATTTTTAAGTCCATGATATAATTCTTCTTTTTCGTTAATGATTGATTCAAAAGAGTTATCGCAATCACAAGTTTCTTCTTCATCATCACTGGCACTAGGCAAGAAAGAAGAATTGAAAGTAAAGTTTTTAATAATTTCTATAAAACTATCAAGAGGGTGGCCTGATAGATAAGTTCCAGAAATTTCTTTTTCATATTGAAGTTTGATTGTGTTTGCAAATTCATTTAACTTTGGAATTTCACTATCTTCAATTAATTTTGTTTCATCGATTATGTCGCCAAAGAAACTCATTTGACCATCCATGGCTTGTTTTCTTCTGTCTAAACATCTATCAATCATAATAGAGAAGATTGCCATCAATTGACTTCTTGTTTGCCCGAAACAATCAAAAGCTCCAGTTTTAATTAAACTTTCAATACAACGTTTGTTAAGTGCTTGAGCATTTGCTCTCCAAATAAAGTCGTTAAAGTCTTTGTATTGACCATTTTCTTCACGTTCTTTAATAATTTCTTCCATAACGCTCACGCCAACATTTTTAAGGGCAGACAAGCCAAAACGAATAACTTTTCCATCTGTTGAGAAATAAACATCACTTTTATTAATATCAGGTGGTAAAACTTCGATTTTTTCTTGTTTAGCATATGCGATATAGTGTGTGAGTTTTTCTATGTTTGTGATTCTATCATTCAAAGTTGCAGTTATGAACTCAGGTAAATAGTAAGTTTTTAAATATGCTGTTTGATAGGTGAGAAGAGAATAAGCCGCAGCGTGAGATTTATTAAATGCGTAAGAAGCAAATGCCTCCATTTCATTCCAAATTTTATTTGCAACTTCTTCGCTAACACCATTGTTTACTGCACCAATAATGGCAGAGTTGTATTTTCCATGATCATCAGTGTATGCTTCTTTTCCATAAAGGAAAGCATCTTTCCACTTAAGCATTTCAGCTAATTTCTTTTTACCCATAGCACGACGAATCATATCTGCTTGACCAAGTGTGAAACCAGCCATTTCCTGACAAATCTTCATAACTTGTTCTTGATATACAATACAGCCGTAAGTAACTTTTAAGATAGGCTCTAAAATAGGGTGGTCGTAAGTTGTATCTTCAGGGTGGTGTTTGTTGTGGACATAACGAGGAATACTATCCATCGGACCAGGACGGTAGAGTGACACTGCTGCCACAATATCTTCTATGCATGATGGCTGTAATTCTTTCATGAATTTTTGGAAACCACCAGATTCAATTTGGAAAACACCCTCAGTGTTTCCTGTTGAAATAAGTTTGAAGACATTAGGATCATCATATGTGCAATTTTCAAAATCAATCTCAACACCATGATTTTTCTTAATAAGTTTAATTGTTTCAACAATATCTGTTAAGTTTCTAAGCCCCAAGAAGTCCATTTTGAGGTGACCTAAGTGTTCCATGTCTGCGCCTTCAAATTGAGTTGTGATATCTTCACCATTACGAGCAAGAGGAACATGTTTATCCAATATGTCCGCACCAATAATAACACCGCAAGCGTGTGTTGAACTTTGACGAGGGAAATCTTCCACTTTTATTGCAATGTCAACCATCTTTTTTACTTGTGGATCAGAGTTGTACATTTCAACTAATTCAGGAACAACGTAAACTGTTCCATAGTCTTTATCCCCTTCTTTTGGAATGTGGAACCCAAACGCTTTAGGAAGAATAGGGCTTTTATACATAGGAATCATCTTTGTAATCTTATCACAGGTGTTATAAGGAACACGCATAACACGACCCACATCTTTAATCGCGTTTTTTGCTTTCATTGTTCCAAATGTGATAATTCGAGCAATACGATTTTCACCATATTTTCTTTTAACATAATCCACAACTTCTTCACGGCGGTTATCTTGGAAGTCAATATCAAAGTCAGGAGCGGTGACACGTTCGCTGTGTAAGAAACGTTCAAAAATCAAATCAAATTTGATAGGATCAATATTTGTGATACCGATAGCGTACGCGATAAGAGAGCCCGCACCAGAACCACGACCAGGGCCAACAGAAATACCCATATTACGGGCAGCATTAATGTAATCCCAAACAATAAGGAAATATTCAATGAAACCCTGCTTTTCAATAACAGCCATTTCGCTTGCAACACGAGCACGAATTTCATCAGTGTAACCACCATAACGGCGTTCGACACCTTGATCAATTAGGTTCATGAAATAATCTTTTGGTGTTAAACCAACTTCGGCGTTATATCCACCTTCCGGCACATATTTAGGGAAGAGGTAATGCCCATATTCAAAACCGTAATTACACTTATTAGCAATTTCAAGAGTTGTTGCCAAAGCTTCCTCATCATTTGGAAGTCCGGCAAGCATTTGGTCATAGGTTTTAAAATAAAGTTCATCTGTAGGGAATTTAAATCTATCAGGATCGTCAACAAATTTTTGCATTGAAACACACATTAAAACATCTTGCATTTCAGCATCATCATCCATGAGATAGTGGACATCATTTGTTGCAACTAGCTTGATGCCAAATTTTTTTGAATATTCTCTTAACTTAGCATTAACAATCTGTTGATCAGAAAGATTGTTTTGTTGAATTTCAAGATAATAGTCTTCACCAAAAAGATTTTTAAACCAAAGAATTAGTTCTTCAGCTTTTTCATACTGTTCTTCCAATATAAGCCTTGGAACGTCTCCACCCAAACAGGCCGACAAACAAATTAAACCCTCGTGATATTTTTCGAGTGTTTTATAGTCTATTCTTGGCTTATAATAAAAGCCTTCACGGAAAGCAATGGTATTGAGCATGCTCAAATTTTTATAACCTTGTTCGTTCTTTGCTAAGATTACAAGGTGGGCAAATCTTTGCTTGCCTTTTTTTATTGTTAAATCATCATCAACATAAAATTCAGTTCCAAAAATAGGTTTAATACCAACCTCTTTACATGCATCAAAAAATCTGGTTGCGCCAAACATGTTTCCATGATCTGTTATTGCAACTGCGGGCATATTATATTGCTTTGCAAGTTTCACCATTTTTTTAATTCTAGCAGCTCCATCGAGCAAAGAGAATTCTGTATGAACGTGTAAGTGAACAAACGGCTTCATTTGAGCTGATTCTTCCATTGTTTTCTCCTAAATGTATTTATTCCCCTTTAAGTTTATTATATAATTCGATTATTTTATCAAGTCTATATTTTATCCCGGCTCTACTAATATTATTACCCAAAAGCATTCTAAGTTCATTTAATGAAACATCAGGATTTGCAATTCTAACCAAAGCAACCTCTCTTAAATTTTCATCAAAATAATCAATAGAGTAGTTGTTGATAATATAATTTATTGCATTAAGTTGAATTTGACTTGCGTTCAATGTTTTGTCCAGGTTTGATTCAAAACAATTGTTTTGCCTGTTGATGTTATTTCTCATTTCACGAATAGCTAAACTATTTTGAATTTCTAGAGCGGTGTAGGTTGCTCCTAATTTAACAAGTAAATCACTAATGATTGTGCTATTTTTGGTGTATATAACAAAATTTGATTGTCTTTTGATCTTTTTTAATTTAAAGCCATGGACAGCTAATAATTCTAAAACAACATCAGCGGTGTGGTCGTCTCTGAGAACAAATTCAAGATTGTAACCTTTTGAGTTTTTATTGTTATCTTGATTGTAATAAAACCTTCCATTGATCAGAAAGAATGATTTTAAGAGTGTGAGTTTGTCACATTCTTCTGTAAAGAAAGACAAATCCAACTTGGTTTTAAAGTTTAAATCGACCAGCATTTCATAAGTGTTGCCAATCAAACACAAAAAACCATCCCAACTGTTAATTTCAATGTTGGGATAGAAATTTGCAACAACCTTTGTAACCTTTTCCAAAATATTTGGTTGAGCATTAATAAATAAATTTGTTTTTTCTTTGTTTGTTTGACTGGATAAAATTACAACATTAAGGAAAGCATGACTGCAACAAGTGTTGTTAGGTATGGTATTAAGAATTTGTTGTTTGCAGTCAATCATCATTAGCTCCTTTTAGTTTTTCTTTGTTTTTTGAATTTTGGCAATTGATTGTAATTAACAATTGCGCTGTCTGGAATTCTTAGTCTAAGCGCTGCAGCAAGCCCTTTATGACATTCGCCAACGCGAGAAGGAGAGTGAGCATCGCTGTTAATAACGAATTTGCAACCAATCTCCAAGCATTTTAAAATTTCTTTATCGCTCATGCCAAGTCGTTTTCCGTTAAGTTCAATAAGTGTGTTTGTTTCTTTTGCAACTCTTGCAACTTTTTCAACATCAACTTTGCAAACGTGGTTTAAGTGGGTGAGAATGTCAATGTTATATTTCCTCATTGCATTGATGTAAGCATTAGTGTTTTTTTCACGCTGTTTTTTGCTGGTGTGGTGGAAAAGTTCGCACATAATGTTTTTAAACACGAATCTCATTTGCTCACGTTTGCTGGTAGATTTTACTAGGCGGTGAAAACCCATAAGAAGAATGTCAAGGTTTTCCATATCTTCTGGAACAATATCAATGTCTCCGTTGCTTGAAATTATATTTGCTTCAACACCCAGTAAAACATCAATAGGATACATTTCTTTTACATCCTCGATTTTTTCTTTAACTAATGGAATATCTTTTCTTCTAACGCCGAAGCTTTTTTGGTTAAAACCGTGGTCTGTGATTGCAATTTGGCTTAAACCCTTTTCGTAAGCAGCACGAACATTATCTTCAATTGTTCCTTTTCCGTGACCATTACGTGAAAACTTGGTGTGAGTGTGATAATCAGCAAGAAGTGCCATTTTTTCTCCTTTTATGCTATTTTATAGTTAAAACACACATATATTTATTGTTTCAACAATAAAAAGCAATCTAAAACTTTCAACCCATTATATCACTAATAAAAAAATAAATCAAACGAAAAGCTTTTGAGTTTAAGTTTTATTTGAAATTATATTTATTTAAAATACTTGACTTTATCCCCTCCTATGCTAGAATTTGCGTAGCGGAGGATAAAATGGAAAATAAAGAATTAATGGAAGCGTACACTCCAACTAATTTAGCAAGTCCAATGTAAAAGAAAAAGCACTTTAGTAAGTGCTTTTTTAATATCCCACAAATTCGATTTCTGGTTCTAAATCTTCGTTGGTGGCGGATTTAACTTTTTCTTGAGTGAGAGAGATAAGTTGTTTCACATCTTTGCTGGTGGCGGAGTTTGAGTTTATAATAAAACCTGCGTGTTTCATTGAAATTTCAGCACCGCCAATTTTTGTTCCCTTAAGACCTAATTCATCAATCACTTTTGCGGGAATAATGTTGCCACGTTTAAAAACACTTCCAGCGCTAAATTGGTCTAGTGGTTGGGTTGATTTCTTTTTTTTAATTGCTTCTTTAATTCGTTTTTGTATTAATGATTTATCGTCTTCAAATAATTTTAATTTTACTCTTGTTATGATATATTCGCCAGATTTGAATA
>JAZLCR010000031.1:0-8023 GCA_045614345.1 Candidatus Onthoplasma sp. | reverse complement strand
CTTCTTCTTGATGTAACACCACTTTCACTTGGAATTGAAACTTTGGGTGGAGTTTGCACAAAACTTATTGCTCGTAACACAACAATCCCAACTAAGAAATCTCAAATCTTTAGTACAGCTCAAGATAATCAACCAGGTGTTGAAATTAATGTGCTCCAAGGAGAAAGAGAATTTGCGGCTCAAAACAAATCATTAGGAAGATTCCAATTAACTGGTATTCCACCAGCACCAAGAGGAATCCCTCAAATCGAAGTAACATTTGATATTGACGCGAATGGTATTGTAAATGTTTCAGCAAAAGATTTAGGCACGAACAAAGAACAAAAAATCACAATCACAGCTTCAACAAATTTAAGTGAAGATGAAATCAATAAAGCAGTTAAAGAAGCAGAACAATTCGCTGAAGAAGACAAGAAAAAACGTGAAGTTATCGACACAAGAAACAATCTTGATGCAACAATTTTAAACATTGAAAAAACTGTTAAAGACAATGCAGATAAGATTGGCGAAGAAGATAAATCTCAATTAACAACTGCTTGTGAAGAAGCAAAGAAACATTTGGCAAGTGAAGATGTTGAAGAATTGAAGAAGGCAAGCGATGATCTTATGAATGTTGCAAACACAGTGTTCAGCAAAATGTATCAAAACATGCAACAAAACCCACAAGGTGATCCAAATGCTAACAATGGCGGAACACCAAACAATGATGGCGACGATAACGTAATTGTTGAATAGAATTTAAATCAAAAGAAGAACAAGGCAAATCGCCTTGTTCAACTTTGCTTTTCTTGACAAACTTTCAATTTATGATATAATGCAACTGGGAGAAAATTATGCAAGATAAGTTTTTTGAGATTAACAACAATATATTACATTTTGTTTATAAAGATAGTGATTATTTGATTGATTTAGACCAACTTGAAGTGATGTATGTTCATTTAAATCATGTTGTCTTTGTTGAAAATGGAAAAGTTAAAACTGTTCCAAGTTTATGTTTTGATATAAGACTATTAACATATGCGTTGTTAGATAATCCAAACTTTATGGTTTGTGGTAGAGGGAATATTGTAAATCTTGGACTCGTTCAATCTGTTCACATTGTTAGACTTAACGATGAAAAAGGTTTATCAGATAAATATAATGTGATGTTAATTTTTGAAAATAGAACAAAAAAAGAAATTACTTTAAATTCTTGGCGTGAAGCGGAGAGATTATATCATCAAATTGATGACAAACTTTGTGATATAAAAAGTAATATAGGTTTATAGGAGAAAAACTTGGAAAGACTAGAAATTAAAGATGATATTTTATATATTGATGATGGTCAACATGCTTATCAGGCTATGCTTAATGCAATAGACATTGCTTGTACTGATGGTTACGTTATAAACCTAAAATTTTTTGATGGAAGACAAGCTTATCTGCATCCTGAAAATACAGAAAGCAGGGAAGAATTTAACGCTTTAGTTGAATTGTTAACACAATATAACAATTTCTATCAATGTGATGGCTATATGGTTATAAACCTTGAAAATCTTTATGAAGTTGGCATTGATGAAGAAAAAACTCATTGGGGATATTACAATTTGGATATGAGATTTCAACGAATGAAAGGTGGATTGGCGTCTAAAAATTTAGAAGGCTTAAAACAAACAAAAGAAGAAATTCTTCAAGCGAAGCAAACTTATGAAGATACAAAGGGAACTTATTTGAGTTAGGAGACGGATATGTTTAACAAAAAAATAAAATTTAAAATTGAAAACGGTCATCTGATTATTGGCGATGATGAGATTTATCTTCATTGGGTAAACAACATTTGTGTTAGAGAAAGCGCAATGAGAGAAGGTGAATATGCAATTCATGTTGAAAGTGAAGGACATATTTTTAACATAATAGAACTTTACTATACTGGAGATGCGGATGAGGTTTATGATGCATATCAAGAGCTCTGTGATGCAATAAAAAAACAATGTCCCGAATTCTATTCATGTTTTAGAACAGAATTGATTAATATGAGAAATGTTCAAGAAGTTTCTCACAATGGTGGATTTTTGTTAAATTCAAAAATTAAAATTGAATTTAAAAGAGGTGAACCTTTAATTCGCAGAGGATCAAAACCGGAATGTAAACAAATAAAAGAAGCTGTTGTTGATTATAAAGAAAGCAGAAAAAGAATTAACGATTTGGTTTAAGTATAATTAAAAGGTAAATATGGCAAATAAAGATTATTATGCCACTCTGGGGGTAAACAAAAACGCGACTGATGATGAGCTCAAATCTGCATATAGGCAGTTGGCAAAAAAATATCATCCGGATTTAAACAAAACTCCAGAAGCGGCTGAAAAGTTTAAAGAAATAAACGAAGCATATTCGGTGCTTAGTGATAAACAAAAGCGAGCAAATTATGATCAATTTGGCTCGGCAGATGGTCCGCAAGGTTTTGGTGGCGGGCAAGGTTTTTCAGGCTTTGAAGGTGGTTTTGGCGGTTTTGAAGACATCTTTAATATATTCTCAAATTTTGGCGGACGTGGTGGCGGTCATCAAGCAAGAGAAGAAGGTGAAGATATCAACACAAATATCACAATCTCTTTCTTGGAGGCTGCATTCGGTTGTGAAAAAGAAGTTGCTGTCACAAGAAAAGAAAGATGTTCAGATTGTCATGGAACAGGCGCTAAATCTAGTAGTGATTACATAACATGTTCTGAATGTAATGGAACAGGAAGGGTTACATACACCCAACAAACATTGTTTGGAATGACAAGGACAACGGGTGTTTGTCGAAACTGTGGTGGCAAAGGAAAAGTTGTTAAAGACAAGTGTACAACATGCAAAGGCAGTGGATTAAAAACAACAACCACAAGAATTAAGGTTAAAATCCCTGCAGGTATTGATAATGATCAAACAATACGTTTAAATGGAGAAGGACATCAAACAGCAAGTGAAACAGGTATTGCGGGAGACCTTAGAATTGCAATTAAAGTCAAAGAACACTCATTGCTTGCAAGAAAGGGCTTTGATCTTTACGTTGATGTTTATGCGCCAATAACAACACTCATTCTTGGTGGAAAAGTTGAAGTTCCAACGCCTAAAGGTAATCAAACTATTGATGTTAGCCCGCTCACTCAATCAAACACAAAATATACGCTTAAAGGCAAGGGAATCAAATATCTTAAAGGAATGGGTTATGGTGATTTAATTGTGACCTTAAAAGGTGAAATGCCAAAGGATTTGGATAAGTCTCAAATTAAATTAGTTAAAGAATTGGAGAACAGCATCAATGAAAAAGCTTATCCAAAAACAAAAAGATACAAAGAGAAACTAGACGACTAAAATTAAGTCGTCTTTTTTTTCACTTCCCTATATATTCAACATTCTTCTTAAAAAGTAATTTTAATATTGCGCTAATTATTTTTGGGGCTTTCCAAACATAAATTTTCATATTAAAACATATGAATAAAAAGATCAAAACGTGAGTTGATTTTAAGAATCAATTTAAAGGTAATGCTTTCATGTGTTTTTATTATATGTTATAGAAGTTGCGCTTAATTTTTTGTAAGTTTGCCAATTTTATTTTTTTATTTGACTTTTCAATTTATTTGATGCTATTATATAAAAAACAAAAGGAGAAATTATGGGAAGAGGAAGAATGGGTCCGGGTGGCGGAAGCAGTAGAGGAAGAATGGGTCCGAGTGGCGGAAGCAGTAGAGGAAGCATGGGGTCTAGCGGTGGTTCAAGTCGTGGAAGATCCAGTGTTGGGATTGGATGGAGTAGCGGAAGACATCATAGTCATACAACTGTTTTTGTTGGAGGGCATCGTCATGTTCATCATCACGGTTCTGGCAGTCCAATTGTTGCTGTGATTGTTGGTGTAATATTTGCTCTTATTGGGTCGTTTACCTTGTTGGGTGGCATTGTTTCAATATTTTCGTCACCAGAATATTTGCCAGTTAGTGCGAAATATGTTAGATACGATGAAGGTATGGGAGGCTGGAATTATAGAACATATGATTACACAATAGATGGGATTGATTACACAAACAGAAGTATGCAATCATGGGAATTTGCTGATGAACAAGATATTGGTAAGTTCTTTACAATTTATTATTTAGAATCTGATCCAAACATGATTTATGAAGAGATCCCAGAAAATGATGACTCCGGTAATGGGGTTATGATTTTTGGTGGTTTGCTATTTGCTTCAGTAGGAATATTAACTGTTGTTGTTAGTGTGAAATCAATTAAAAAAAGAAACTCGTCTGAAGATGTGGGCGATGGTGAAATTAAAAAAGAATCAGTTGATTCGTCTCGTGTAAGATGTCCGTATTGTGGAACAAAATATAACAGAAATTCTAATAATTGTCCTCAGTGTGGCGCAAGTAGGGATGAATAAAAAAAGAAGCTATAAGCTTCTTTTTTCATATTAGTGCAAATATTATTCTTGTCTTTTACTATCTGTTTATCAAAACTATCGTAATGAGAAATAGATAAAAAAAGAAAAGCTTATTTGCTTTCTTTCTTCATTGTTTTTAAACACTTAGCACAGATGTTCTTTTTACCTTTCTTTCCATCTATTTCCACATCAACTTTTTGGATGTTGGCTTCAAATGTTCTTTTAGTGTGGCGCATGCTGTGGCTTACATTGTTACCAGTTGTGCGGCCTTTTCCACAAATTTCACATACCTTCATAGAATTAACCTCCGTAATATTTTTCTTTTCAAAACTAATCTATGTTAGCATAGAATTATAAAAATTGCAAGTGTTTTTATGAAATTGATTGAAAATGTTTTGTTTATAATAGAATGTCAAATCAATGATTAGGGTAATAATTTGGTAGGATTAAGAAGAAAAACCACTTTTTTTAGTAAAAAGCATTAAAAACGATTGCTTTAATTAATATAATATTATATAATATACACGGAGAGAGTAATGAAATTAGCCACATTTAATTCATTCGGAAAAATCAGCATTAGCAAAATAGCAATCAGCAAGGTTGCTGCTGTTTCTGTGTTAGAGTGTGTTGGTGTTGTTGGCTTGGTTTCACAAAGAAGCTTTTTTAAGGGCAATAAAATCACAACTGCACACAAAGGAGTGGTTGTAACTTCTCTTCTTAATGACAGTATGAAGATAGATGTCTATGTTATCATGCGTCACTGTGGTGTTTCAGCTTCTGCTGTTGCGGAAAGCATCAGGCAAAGTGTGAAGTACTCTGTTGAGCGTTTCTCGGGAATGCTTGTGCGTGACGTTGTTGTTCATATCGTAGACGTTAGAATATAGGAGAATTTAATATTATGGGAAAAACAATTAACGGTACTACGTTAAGAAAAATGTTTGCTAATGCTTTTTCTTTGGTTGAAGAAAAGAAGAAAGATATAGACGCTTTGAATGTGTTCCCTGTGCCAGATGGTGACACAGGAACTAATATGAGTTTAACACTAAAGAGTGCGGTTGCAGAAATGAACGCATGCGAATCTAACACAATTGAATCAGTTTGTGTTTCTTTTAACCGCGGTGCTTTAAAAGGGGCAAGAGGTAATAGTGGTGTTATCACATCTCAAATTATCAAAGGTATTTGCTCTGTTTTAATGAGTGTTGAGAATGAAATTCAAATTAAGGATTTTGCAAAAGCTATTCAAGTTGGTGCAGAAATGGCATATAAAGCTGTGACTGTTCCAAAAGAAGGAACAATTTTAACCATAATTAAGGCTATGGCTGAAAAGAGTAAGTCTGCAAAGAATGCTAAAACCTTCGAAGATTTCTTTACTGATGTTCTTGCTCATGGCGAAGCAACTTTGCAAATGACACCTGAAATGTTGCCTGTTTTGAAAAAGGCTGGGGTTGTCGATGCTGGCGGTCGTGGTTTAATGTATATCTTTAGTGGTTTCTATAAGGCAATCACTGGTGAAATGACAGAAATTGAATTTGTTGATAATGTTGAAAAAGATCTCACAAGTGAAGAGTTGCATGTTAATTATGAATCTTTAGCAGATATTAAATTTGCTTATTGCACAGAATTCTTTGTAATTAATATTTATGAAAAAACAACTGAAGCAGATATCAATACATTGCGTTCACGTTTAATGGAAATTGGCGATTGTGTTATTTGCGTTGGGGACTTGCAACTTATAAAGGTTCATGTTCACACAAATGAGCCAAACAGAGCGTTGGGATATGCTTTACAACTCGGAGAATTGAATGGCGTTAAAATTGAAAACATGTTAGAACAAAATCGTCAACTCAGAAAGAAACAAGAAAAAGTTCCAGATAAAGAATTTGGAATGATTGTTGTTGCTGCTGGTGAAGGATTAAGTAATGTTTTTAAAGACATTGATGTTGACTACGTTATCAGTGGTGGACAAACAATGAATCCAAGCGCTAATGATATCGCAACAGCTGCGGATAAAGTTAATGCTAAAAATATTTTTGTGTTCCCAAACAACAAAAATATTATTATGTCAGCAGAACAAGCAAATGATATTACAGACAAAAACTTAATTGTAATACCAACAAAGAGCATCCCTCAAGGTGTTAGCGCTGTACTCAGTTTTGATGCAAACAGCACTATTGAAGAGAATAAAGAAAACATGAACGAAGTGATTTCTTCTGTTCGTTCAGGTTCTGTTACATATGCTGTTAGAACAACAAACGTTGATGGTATTGATGTTACTGTTGGCGATATTATGGGACTTGATGAACACTCAGTTTTGACCACAGGAAAAAATGTTACAGAAACAACAATTAACCTTGTCTCAAAACTTGTTAATGAAGATTCTAGCAATGTAACGTTGTTTTACGGAGAAGGTGTTACAGAAGAAGATACAGCTGAGCTTCAATCTAAATTGGAAGAGAAATTTTCAAATTTAGATATTTCAATTGTATATGGAGGACAACCTGTCTACTATTATATTATTTCAGTTGAATAATATAATATGTGTATTTAATATATGAACCACACATTATTTAGTGTGGTTTTTTGTTTTATAAATAATGATTATTATTAAACAACCAATATATACCAAATTTTTTCAAACGAATTTTTTATTTCATTTTGGGAATAATAGTTATGTAGACCTCTACAAAGAAAGGAGATTAAAAATGTTTGGGAAAAACAAAAAAACATCAAACGCTAACGCTGCAAATGTTTCTAATTCAACAAATAAAAATGTTAGCAATACTGACATGACGAGCGGTAGTGGAAGTACAAAGAGTTTATCAAACTCAACAACCTCAAAAGCCACATCATCAAAAAAGGCTTCAAGCGCAAAAGCTTGTGGGGGTAAATGCAAAACTTCAAACAAATCTGCTAGTAACAAAACATCAAAGTCTTGTTATTAAAAAGAGGGAACGATTAGTTCCCTTCTTTCATTAAATAATTAAAATGTTTTGACATAAAAAAAGACCACAAAATGTGGTCATCTGGAGCGGAAGACGAGATTCGAACATCTTAAACCCTTAAAAATACCCCTCATAAACCACTATAAAATAGGCAACTATGAAATCTTGAGCACCCCAAAGCACTCAAAATGAAACATCAAAATTAGCAACACTTAACTCAAAAAGTTAGGTGTTTTTTTATGTCTTTTATCCCCTTATCAGAGAGACGAGACTAAATGAAAAGTATCTCACTTGTTAAATATTAAGGTTTTCTTCTAAAAATAAAGGACTGTCTAAAAATTCGCTAACAGTCATCTTAAAACCTGTTGCAATCAAAATAACAGTTGATAATAGATTATCTTTCACTGTTTCATGAATTATGTTTTTTAATGTAGAATGTGTTATTCCACTATTCATTGCTAATCTATATTGAGTCATATTCTTTTCTTTTAATAATTGACTTATTCTTAAAGCGACTGCTCTATTAACACTATTATTCATAATTTAATTTCCTTATAGTTGTGTATAACTATATTTTACTAAAAGAAAATTTTTATTTATGGTTGCATACAACCATAGTTTATGCTATACTTTTTATGGTTGTGAATAACCATAAAAGGACAAATATGATTAAAACTTGTTCGGTGTTTGG
>JAZLCR010000030.1:0-15871 GCA_045614345.1 Candidatus Onthoplasma sp. | reverse complement strand
TCAAAAGAATTAAAATTAATTAGATATTATTTGATTTTTTTGATATTTATAGGAATTAATTTCTATTTTAAGGGGTAATTATGGTCGAAGTTTTTAAGCATGTGGACAAATTTTTCGCATCATTAACAAATTATTTAACTTATAACTATATTTTTATAATTTTTGTTGGATTATTTTTGTTTACAGCATTTTGTGTCCTTATTTTCACATCTCGTTCTTACGAGGCAAGACTAATTAAAACAGTTGATAAATTCAACTCTTATTTTATCGACAATCCTCAGATTAATGAGGATAACCTTGTTTCGTTTAACAAAAGAATGAAGCACAAAAAGGTTCCAAAACAACTAAGAAAACACTGGCAACAATATGTTCTTTATCGTGAGCATAAAGCAAGTCACTATATGTCATTTGAGAACTGTGTTTCAAAACCAATCAAAAATAGTACATACACTCGTGATGTTAAACTCATGGGAACATTGGCTTGGATTTTCAGTTTGTGTTCTTTGGTTTTGAATTGTTATTATTGTTTCGAAATTACAGACATTGGTAAAGCTTTGAGCAGTATTTTACTAACTCCAGTTCTTATCTTAGTTTTGAATTATATTATCCAAATATTCCTAAACTTAAGACACAACGCTATCGTTAGTGATTTGTTCCAAAATTATCAATACTTCGAAGTTAATATCGATAAAGCAACTGAAACTCTTCCAGAATATGTTGATTATGAAGTTTTGTTTGATAGAAATGAAATTAAGAAAGGTATTCCAATTCTTTATTCATTCCTTCAAAAACGTGCAGAAGAAGAACAAAGACAACTCGAAAGAGCAAGGCTTAAAAATGTTGAACACGAAAAATTCAATTTTGATGATCAAGGAATTGCTGCGTCATTGGTTCTAGAAAGAGCAATGCAAGAAGCAGAAAACTATATAGCTGAACGTAAAAAATACACACAAGACATCGGTCAAATAAATGCAGATATAACCCAAGAAGACATAAATTATCGTGAAGTCACAAAAGAATATAACCGTCAAATGCAAGTTAGTAAAGAAACTTTTGCAAACTTCAAGGCGCAACTTGAAGAGGTTACATCAACAATTGAAGCTAACTACTTGAAAAAACAACAACAACAAGAATTAGATCGTCAAAGAAATCTTGAAAGAGACTTCGATGCTGCAACTGAAAAACATAAAAAGATTATTGATAGTTATCAAGCAGAATTAGACACAATTGACAAGTTTATTGCTCAAAGCAGAAAAAATCTTGAAGATGCAATGAAAAGCGAATTTGAAACTTACAGCAGTAAAGTTTACGATGAAGCAAACAAAATTGTTGAACAAAGAATGGAAGACAAGTTCTCAAAATCTAAAGATAGCATTGTAGAACTTGAAGAAAAATTGGTTTCAAAAGAACAAGAGCTTGAAAAATCATATAACAACAATCAAAAACTTAGTGAACAACTCGATAAATTGTTGAGTGAAAACAGAACATTGATTGAGGTTGGTCGTAAAAACAAAAAATTCCGTAGAGAAATTATGGACATTTCTGAAGGATATGATCAAACAGCGTTGGAAAACATTAAAAAATTGATCGATGAAAACTATGATCCAACAAGGGCAACTCAATTGTATGATGAAAATGAAGATCCAAACTCTGAATCTGGTGATGCTGGAATGCTTGTTGATGATCAATTAGAGTATGATGAAAATTGGCAAGAAGATGGTGAATATGATCAAGAGTATTATGAGGAAGATGATTATGATTACGTAGATGGTGAAAACGCTCAACAATACTACGACGATAATTATCAATATGAAGATACTGATCAACAATATGAAGACCTAAATGAGTTTGAATATCAAGATCAACCTGAAAGTCAAGACCTAAATCAACCAGTTTATGAAGAATATCAAGATGTTAATCAAGGATATGAAGAACACAAAAATGACAATCAACAAATCAATCAAGCTGAAGAGCCAAAGGACCAATCACAAAAGAATTTTGACATAACTGAAGATGAAGATTATTACGACCAAATTAATAATCAGCCAAGTTTCAACAATGATCAACCTGTTGCTGAAGAATATAAGCCAGAACAAAGTTATAATGAAACTGTTCAGGGAAAAGAAGAATTATTTGATGAAAATGATTTGTCTGATTTAGAAAACAATGAAAAAGAGGTTGATGAATCTTTAGTTACTGAAGTTTTAAATACGAGTGAGGCAGAAAAATTCGAAGCGGATGAAACAGAAAACGTTTCCACCACTCAGACAGATGATAGCATTCATGATAAATCTGTGGCAAAAAGGGGAAGACCTAGAAAGGTTGTTGACACAGAAGAAGTTAAAGTTGAAAAGAAAAAGCCGGGCCGTCCTAGAAAAGAAAAAAGTTTAGATTTGAATAAACCTAAACGTGGAAGAGGAAGACCAAGAAAGGTTAAAAATTCTAACAATGAAGAGATTTCAAAAGAAGTAAAAAGAGGCCCAGGAAGACCAAGAAAAGAAACAAAGGAAACAGGCGCTGAAACTTTAAACGTAAAGAGAGGTAGAGGCAGACCTAAAAAAGTTGTTTCAAATGAAGAACAAGAAGAAAAAAGGGGTAGAGGTCGTCCTAAAAAAGAAGAAGTAAATAACATCAAAAACATTGATGATTACTTAAAGGAACTTGATGCAGCAATTGCAGCTGAAAATGCTAAACTTGAGAAAACTCAACAAGAGTTAGAAAAAGAAGCTAGATTGAAAAGAAAAAAATAAGGCGAAATGCCTTATTTTTTATTTAATTCAGACAATAAAGCATCAACATCAAGTTCATGAACGCTGCAAGCTTCTTCAAGCGTTTCCATTTGTGAACAAGGACAATACAAGCAGTGTAAGCCAAAACTTGTTAAGATTTCTTCTGCGCGTGGATGTTTTTCTAAAACATATGCGATAATATCGGTCTTTTTAAATTTTTTCATAATAAACTCCTTTATTCAAGATAAAAATCAATTATAACCACTTGTGCTTATTTCACTAGTATAATTAATATTAAAAACTTGGTCAATTGATTTTGCTCAAAAGTGTAAAAGTGGTCATAAAATATTCTTTAATAACATAAGCTTTTCATATTGAGTGTGAATTATGAGAAAATAAAAATCCCATTGGTGTAAATGAGATTCTTATTTTTATGTTTTTAGATAATATTTCTTGTTAGCCTTGAGTTTTTAATTTCTTGCATTGTTTGTTCTATTTGTTCAACCAACTTTGGATCTGTTGTGTAAGTTAAATCGAAAGCTATATTTGTGACGCCATATATATCTTGATGGTCTTGAATGCAAAAGTATGACCCTTTCAAAACAATTTGTTCTTCACCCCAAGATGTTTTGATTGCATAGTTGCCATTTGAGCGGGCAAACAATTTCATGCCATCAATTGCAATATATCCGTTTGCCATTTTTTCATATTTAGTATTGAACTTTTTAAAAGAATTTATAACATATTCTTCGCCATCCGGATTGACAACAATCATAGCACCATTTTGTTCTTCTTCATTTGAAACCGTTTTGGTTGTTTCACTAAAAGTGTAAAGATTTCCATCTACCTCAACTCGAGGTCTAGTGTCCACAGTTTCACCTGCATTTGCAGGTCTTGCTGACACAATTGCGCGCTTGATTGCCAAAAATGGAGTTCCGCAAGTCATATTATTAATATTGCTTGCAACATCTTCAATAACTTGAACTTCAACATCAATATTTGGATAGAAGTTTTCATTTAATGAGAAAAGTGTTATGTTTTTTTTCATATAATCTCCTTTTAATAAGACATCTTATTGAAAATGCGAGATTAAATTGATTAAGAAAAACATTGAATAAATGCAAGTTTTGAATTTTAATGTATTGTTAAATCGAATTTAACTAAATTAAAGTCTATAGATATTAAAAAACGAAAATAAATTTATTAAATTTTAAAAAAACAGTTGACAACGATATTTATTTAAGTTATAATGAATTCGTTTAATGCCTCGATAGCTCAATGGTGGAGCAACCGGCTGTTAACCGGTAGGCTACAGGTTCGAGCCCTGTTCGGGGCGCCAAGAGACTGCTTCGGCGGTCTTTTTTGTTTTTATTTGTTAATTATAAGTTTTATGTTTTGTTTTTAACTTTGTAAATTTTATTTACAATTATTGATTTTTTGCTATTCGTGTGGTATAATTAAGATGATGAGGTGTGTAAATGGAAGTTTACGATAGCAGATTTTTAAGTCTTGAATCATTCCCGGCAGAGGAACAAGCAAAATTTAGGGATAGTCAATTATATGTTTCAGATGGTTCTTGTATTGTGCCTTTATTAGACATATATGTTTTGCAAGGGAAGAATCGAGATGGATCGATAAGAACGAGAAAAATAAGAAATCTTTTAGATTATAAGGTTAATTTAAAACCCAATAAACTATACACAAAACCAGAAGCCAAGTATGATTCCCTTATTGATAACATTTCAGCGACAATAGTTATTGATCGTGTTTCTGTGCCCGATATTTATACTTCTAATTCTATTAACAAAACAGGTGCAACCGATGGAGAAAAAGTTCCTTATGGTTTGAAAAGAACATTATCGGTTGAACAAGCATCAGCGGGAAATGGTGAATATCTTTATGCGTTCATTGGCAAAAAAGGAACTTTTTTGAAGAAGGATTCAATCTATTGGTTTGATGGATTAAAAAAGAAAACTTATGATGATGCTGTAAGTGAAGGTATAACATTGTCTGACATTCAATTCTTTGATCAATATGACAAGCCTCTTTCAGCTATTTACACTGAATATGAATATAAATTTGGAAATGTTTTAGCTCGTGAAAGAGTAAACTGGACTTTAAATGAGGATGTTTCAGCAAGATCTCCAGTTCCGGGATTCACAAAAAGAACCTATGATATTGATGAAAAGGGAAATGCAATTTTTTCAGATATCCCACTTGCTAAATATGTTAGTGATCAACAATATGTAACTCAGGTTGAAACTGGTGAGCATGGCAAGAAAGAAAGAGTTAACAAAATTAAAACAACAAATTATTCTGTTTCTGATGATGGAGAATATATTGGGGTTAAAATCGATGGACATCTTAAAATGGTTAAGATTTCAGAATTGGTAGATAAAGATGGAAACCCCGTTTCAAGCATCAAAGATATGGTGGGTAAAGTTGTTAAAGTTAAGCAAGGTGAAACAATTGTTGCAACAGCTGAACCATTAACCTATGAGCAAGTAAACATTTCATATAACACAATAAAAACATACAGACCAACCAAAGAAAATGCTAACGAAACATCTTGTTTAAGATTAAGTGATGGAAGATATGTTAAAGAACTTGAGGCAGTTCAACCACTAGCATTTAAATTGACAGATGATAGTGCAACTGTTTTTGATAAATATTTAATTGAGAGAACTGTTGGTGGAGTTAAAACATTTGTTATTATTGATAAGGATTATTTTGCAAGATTGGGAAGATCTTCAGAATTTAATTTGGCAAAGGTTAAAAAACTTGTTAGATGTAGTTTTAATGACAGGAAATGTGCAGTTGTTCAAACAACGTCTAAGAAAGAAAAGGTTGAGAATTGCAAGCTGATTAAAAATATAAATTTTGCAACGGAAGTTGCTCCAAAGTCTGAAGATAGCAAAGCACAAATATATTCTGATTTTAAGAAAGAATATGAAAACAATAATTACAATGTTGATGGTGTTTATGTTGATGGAGAATTTGTTAAATTGGCAGATGGTCACAACAGATTTGATTATACCGATGTAACTTATCATGATGATCCTGCTTCAAATTTGTTTGATTATAAAAGAATTAGAACAGAAAATATTAAAATTGTAGATGGAAAAATTGTTGGTGGGGCAAGATATGATGTTTCCACGGGTATTGTTGAGTCATATAAAAAATGGGGAATAGCACTGATTGCTGGAGTGACGGTTGTTCCATTGTCAGGGATATTTGTTCCAGCTTTAGCTTCTGCGGTTGCTGTGTATTCATTGGGTGTTCTTGCTGCAGCTCCATTAATTCCAGTTGTAAATGCTGCGATTGGGGCAGTTAAAAATAATCCTTTAAGAAAACTTGTAAAGTATAAAGATAAGACTGAACATAATCGAAATCAACAAGAGAAAGAAATTAAAACAGAAATCAAAAAGTTATTAACTCGTGGAGACCTAAACGAAAGACAATTAAAAGATGTTTACGCAAAAATTATGGACGACATTGCAATGTTTGCACAAACAACAAGTAATAATTCATTGGTGGTTGTTAATGGAAATGCCGAAGTAAATTCAAACAATGCAAATTTGGTAAATCAATATATTGCAGATTATAAAGATGCAAAAGAGGATTATGAATTTTATAAGGCAAGAATTGAAGCATTAAAAAAGGCAGGCAAACCAATCCCAACAAAATTACAAGAATTACACGATCAAAAGAAAGCAAAATATGATGCTCTTTTGAACACAACAATTGGTCAAGATTATGATCATGATGGAAGATTGGAAGATTTGCAAACACAAGCTGCAACTGCAATGTTATGTGCATATATTAAAAATTGTCCGGATTCAGATTTTGTTAAGGCTTTAAACCCTGATTTGGTATCAAAATTAAAGTTTGATAAAAGGAAAGGGCTTTTGCTTGATGGAATTAGCATCGATGCAGGAGATAAAGCAATTGAAAAGAGATTTAAAAATCAACCATTAGACATTAATGCTTGGCATGAGCTTAAAAAAGAAGTTCTTAGAGCAGTTGAAGATTTAAAAGAACTATTGGTGGATAAACCTGTTGAGGTTGACACTGAAGGCAAGATGTCTGTAATGGACAAATTGAATGAGGCTGTTGCTGAATGTGAGTTAGAGTATAATGCGGTTGTTGAAGCGGTTGTTGGCTATGAAACAGATTATGCAATTATGAGTGAATCAAAACTTCTTTCAGAAGCAATACTTGATGATGTTCATGCGTTGGCTGATATTGAAGAAACAGAAACCATTGCAAGCATTGAAACATTGATTGAAGCAATCAAAAATAAGAAAGTTTTAATAGGTGCACAATTGTCAATTGTGCAAGAATCAAAAGAGTTGATTCAACAAATTGATGAAAAAACAAATCAATTTAATGAGGTTGTTGCCTTGGTTGAGGCGGCATGTCTTGGAGTTTCTAATTATGCAAGAAAAACAACATTTTTAGCAACTCTTGAGGACTATAAGAATAATGTTGAAACGGCATGCGATGATTCAAAAGTGGTAACACTAAAAGCTGACTTGCAAGATAAGTTAACAATTGTTGAGTCGAATAAAGCATTAATTGACGAATTGCTTGAGCAAATAAATTCTTTAGGGAATAAAGATGAAAAAGATAAAATGATCAATGAAATCAAGGAATTATATGAAAAGATTGGTCTTGTTATTGATTCATTAGATTCAGCAAAAGTTAGTGGAATTTTAACAAGCTTTGTTTCAATTTTAAAAAATAATAAACGTGTTATTAAAGGATATGAAACTAAAGCGAAACTTGATGAAACTGATATAACTGATATTGTTGAAATGAAAAATAAAGCAATCAGAATTGTTGAGTTGGATCAAATTGGAGTTAAAGCATTGCTTGTTTTGGAAAAGGTTTATGAGTCTTCAAAAGCCGAAACAAAATCAACTGTTGGCGGTTTGATTAACGAGTTATCGGAAATAATCAGGGTTGACAAGGATTTAACAGTTGCTCAACTTCAAGAAAAAGTTCATTTGGCAAAAAATAAATATGAACTTGAAATTTTGCCTTATTTAACTGAAATTAATGAAAAAGAAGAAAAAGCTAGAAGAAAGGCAGAGGAAAAAGAAAGAAGAAGAGAGGAAGAAGAGAGAAGAAGAGAAGAAATTTTGGCTAGAGGAATTGGTGCGGATGATGAATATAATTCTGACATAAACAGTGAGAATAATTTGAGAGATTATTTGTTTAATAGAGATACTGATTTGCTTGCTTATTTAGATGATAAAGGAATTGATGTTAATGATTCGGATATAAGTGCAGTTATAGATAGAATTGATAAATTTCATGATAAAGGGAAAAAGGCAATAACAGGTGCTAAAAATCTTAAAAATCCTGCAATTTACCAGATCTTATATCATGGTCAGGTGTATATAACTAAAGTTATCGCCAAAGGACCAGTTGAAGTAAGATAAAATCTATTGACAAACTAAAAAAATAGTTATAAAATAAAATTAATCCTATAAGCAAAGTGGCGATTTGCTTGGAAACGTTAAAATGACGTTCGCGTTCTCGGCGTAAAAGAGATAATAAAGGTGGGTATATCCAATTAGGGTGGAACCGCGGTGATTGTACATCGTCCCTATGCAATTTGTTTTGCATAGGGTTTTTCTTATGCAATTTTAAATACTCATAAATAAAGGAGGATTAAAAAGTGGGTAATTTTGATAAAATTGTAAATTTATGTAAGAACAGGGGATTTATTTTCCCAGGAAGTGAAATTTATGATGGGCTTGCAAACACTTGGGACTATGGTCCAGTTGGTGTTGAATTAAAGAATAATATTAAACGTGCTTGGTGGAAAAAGTTTGTTCAAGAAAGTCACAATTCTTTTGGTGTTGATGCCGATATTTTCATGAACTCAAAGGTTTGGGATGCAAGTGGTCACACAGCATCGTTTAGTGATCCCAAAATGGATTGTAAGAGTTGTAAAACTCGTCACAGAGCAGACAACTTGATTGAAGCTCACAGCAAGAAAACTGTTAATCCAGACACAATGACAAATGAAGAAATGGAACAATACATTGCAGAGCACAAAGTTGCTTGTCCAAAATGTGGTAAGAGTGATTGGACAAACATTCGTAACTTTAATCTCATGTTTTCAACTCAACGTGGTGTTACAGATGAAGGTCAAAACTTAATTTATCTTCGTCCAGAAACTGCGCAAGGTGAATTTGTAAACTTCCTTAATGTTCAACGCAGTATGAGAGCAAAGGTTCCATTTGGTATTGCTCAAATTGGTAAAGCATTCCGTAATGAAGTAACTCCAGGAAACTTCACATTTAGAACAATTGAATTTGAACAAATGGAACATCAATGGTTCTGCAAAGCTGATTCAAGTTTGGATTTCTATGCTCAATACAAACAAAAAGCAATGGATTTCTTGCTTTCAATTGGCTTTAAAACTGAAAACTTACGTTTCCACGACCACGAAAAACTTGCACATTACGCAAAAGCAGCGTGTGATATTCAATATCAATATCCAATTGGTTGGGAAGAATTAAATGGTATTCACCACAGAGGAGATTGGGATTTAAGTCGTCACCAAGAATTTAGCGGAAAGAGTATGTTATATCTTGACCCATACACAAATGAAAAATATATTCCAAATGTTGTTGAATATTCAATTGGTGCAGATCGTTTAACACTTGCTGTTCTTTGTGAAGCATATGATGAAGAAACTTTGGAAGGTGGAGATTCTCGTGTTGTTATGCACTTCCATCCAGCGATTGCTCCATATAAAGTTGCTGTTCTTCCACTTCAAAAGAACTTAAGTGAAAAGGCTATGGAAGTTTATAGAACTCTTAGCAAACACTTCATGGTGACATATGATGAGGCGGGTTCGATTGGAAAACGTTATCGTCGTCAAGACGAAATTGGAACTCCTATGTGTGTTACAATTGACTTTGATACCTTAGAAAATAACACAGTTACAATTCGTGACCGTGATACAATGGAACAAATTCGCTTAAGTGTTGATGAACTTGTTAAATACGTTAGCGAAAAAATTGCATACTAGATTTAATAAAAAAAATCCGCATTGTGCGGATTTTTTCTCAAAGCTTACAACTTTAGGTGTTGCACGATTTTCGTTTTATGCCAGCTTCGTCAACACCCTCAAGTATCCCTCACTTTGAACTCTTAACGTTAAGATGCTTTTATTATATATACGCCATAGCGGAATGTCAAGAGTTTTTTTCAAAATAATCACATAATAACTATATGGACAATAAGTATAGTGTAAGAGATATATTTGCAGAAAGATTGAAAAGTTTAATAGAAGAAAATGGGTTGAGTAATAATAAATTTTCACAAGCGATAGAAATTCCAATTTCAACTATTAGTGATTGGTTAAATAAGAAAAAGACTCCAACGATAGAAAGTATTCCAAAAATTGCAATATTTTTTAAAGTTACAACTGATTATTTATTAGGTTTAGAAAACTAAAAAATCCGCCATGTGCGGATTTTTTTATATGTTTGTGTTATCAAATTTTTGCAATGTTTCTGCATTTAAACAATGCATTGCCTTTTTTGCTATTTCATTGAATTTTGCAATTTCTGAGTTTGCTTTTTTTGTTTCTTCAGATGTGAACAAGCGAATTCTATCTGCTGTTTCAGTGTTTATTTCATTGATGTTATGAATGCACCAGGCAAATAAAATTTCTGCATAGTCTGAATGATATTTTTGAAGCAAGTAATTTTGCCATTTTGATGAAAGATCTTTGTCAACTGATTGAAATGATCCGTTTTCCATAAATTTTGAATCATCACTGTAGGTTAAAAATGAAAAGTTTGTTATGAACATATCAACAAGGGAGTTGCGAGTGTGGTCATTTTTAATTTCCATAGGTAACAAAGTGTGTTCCGAATATTCAAAATCTTCATCACTTGCATATGTTTTTGTCATGGTTTCATCATTATAGATAAAACCAGTCCAGTTAAGATTGTTTTTTGATAAAAATTCTTTAATGTCTTCTGTTGTAAAAAATGGTTTAGCCATATATTTCCTTTTTAATAATTTATTTAACATTAACGCTTGCAATAATGTCAACGCTAACTTCTTTCATAAATTGAATTGTTATTTTATATTCACCAACGCCTTTAATTGAAGGGAAATCTTTAATTTGATTTTTTTCCGCTTTGATTCCATCGGCAATAAGAGCATTTAATATTTCAGTTTTTGTAATTGAGCCGAAGGCTTTTCCGTTTGCACCAACGTTAAGAATAAAGTTATATTTTTTGTTTCTAATTTTATTTGCAATCTCTTGATAACTTTTCACCAATTCTCCATGATGGAAGGCTTTTGCTTCAACTTGACCTTTATGGTCATTAAGATTTGATTTGTTTGCTTCTTTTGCAATTCCTTGTTTAATTAAAACATTCATTGCATAGTTTGGATTAACGTCGATGATTTCGCCAGCTTTCCCCTTGCCTTTAAGGTCTTTAATTAAAATTACTTTCACTAAAATTCTCCTTTTAAATTTCGTGCACAATTAAAATGTTAAATTTCTAATGTTAAATCTATTGTTAGATCTCGTAAGTCTGAATAAGCATGATATTTTGATGCTAATTTAGAAAGAGGGAATAAATCTTCGTCTGTCAAATCAGCAACTTTGGTTATGTCGAAGTTGTCCTTAATGCTTTCGTAAACATGTTCAAAAAGTGGAATTTGTTTTTCATATCTTTTGAATTTATATCCTAAATCGCGCATTCTTGAAATAATTTCATTGATAAACGTTGAATCAATATAATAAGTGTAAAGTTTTGTTTGATATTCTTCCTCTGAAATTGGATTTTCACTTTCCTCAAATTCGTATTGCAATTCGTCAAATTTGCCACAAATATTGTTAATATCTTGAGCAATTTCAAATGCTGCATCTGATAAATTTTTCATATGTACCTCACTTAATTTCATTATATTAAATTTAAAATTTTTGTCAAGGTTTAATTAATATTTTTAATCGTATAAATAAAATTTTTTTGGATAAAATTACAATATGGACGTAGTATGTAGGAAATATAGTTGCATTTATAACGACAGAGCAAAGTGTGAAAGAAAGCACTTAAAGGTGAATGATGGCTCAAATTGCGAAGATATAAAGGTGGATAACGGTGAGATTGTTGAAGATGTTTCCAAAGATATGTTTTCTCACGAGCCAGACATTGCACCATATCATCATTGCAAGACGATGTTTATTGAATGTAAGACTAGTGAATGTTTGTTCAACAAGCAAGGAGAGTGTTATTCAAACGGAGTTTTTATTGGAAGCGAAAAGTTGAATGCTCCATGCAATAGTTTTGTTCCAAGATAAAATTATTAAATTGTGTTGACATTTCTATTTTTCAGTGTTAATATGTTTGTATGAAAATAAAAGCTTTGGCATTGCTATTACGCTAATAGTGCCTAAAAATTAGGCACAGTGTTTTGGTTGTGCTGAAAAGAAATAGTTTGACAGCATAACCGCTGTCGTTTTTTATTTAAACATGAATTAAGCTTGAAAAAGGAGAAAACATGAAACAATACGATTTTAAAATGATCGAACTAAAGTGGCAACAATATTGGGAGAAAAACAAGACATATAAGGTTGAAAACCATGTTGAAGGAAAAGATAATGAATATGTTTTAATTGAATTTCCATATCCAAGCGGTATTGGTCTTCACATGGGGCACAGCAGAAGTTACACAGCAATTGATGCGTATGCAAGAAAACGCAGATTGATGGGTAAAAATGTTTTGTTCCCTTTCGGGACAGATTCTTTTGGTTTGGAAGCAGAAAGAACAGCAATTAGAGAGCATAAAGCGCCTCAAGAAATTGTTGAAAGAAATATTGCAACTTTCAAATCGCAAGTTAAGGGATTGGGAATGAGCGTTGATTGGGACAGATCAATAAGTTCAAGTGATGAAGATTATTATAAGTGGACACAGTGGCAATTTATTCAGTTCTTCAAACAAGGTGCAGTTGAAAAGCAAGATACAAAAGTAAATTGGTGTCCTAACTGTGGTGTTTTGGCAAATGAAGAAGTTGAGGATGGAACATGCTGCCAATGTCATAGTGAAACTGTTCAAAAAACAAAATCTCAATGGGTTTTCAAAATGACTAAATATGGTGAACGTTTGGCTGATGATCTTGATAGAACTGAATATCTTGATCATATTAAACTTAGTCAATTGAACTGGATTGGAAAAAGTTATGGTGTTGAGGTTGACTTCAAAATTAAGCAAGGTGGAAATTTTTCAATTTTCACAACGTGCATTGAAACAATTTATGGAATAACTTTCATGGTGCTCGCTCCTGAAGGGAAAATTGTTCAAGAGTTGCGTCCAATGATTAAAAACTGGGATGAAGTTGAAAAGTATATTAAAGAAACAGCAAAGAAATCAGAATTTGATAGAACAGAAATGAACAAGTCTAAATCTGGTTGTAAGTTGGAAGGCATCCAAGCAATTAATCCGGTTAATGGAAAAGAGGTTGATGTTTATATTGGAGACTTTGTTTTGGCTAATTATGGAACTGGTGCCGTTATGGCAGTGCCAACTCATGATCAACGAGATTTTGAGTATGCAATGAGTCATAAAATTCCAATGATTCAAGTTATTGATGGTGCTGATGTTAGTGAACATGCTTTTGAAAAACAAGATTATCTTGGAAAAGGTTGTCGATTAATTAATTCTGACGAATTTTCAGGGCTTACAGTTGAGGAGGCTAAAGTTGCAATAACAGATAAGCTTATTAAAATGGGTGTTGCAAGAAAGCAAGTTAATTTTAAAATGAGAGATTGGATTTTCTCTCGCCAAAGATATTGGGGAGAACCAATTCCAATGGTTAAATGTGATTGTTGCGGATGGGTTCCTGTTGATGAAAAAGATTTGCCAGTAACTCTTCCAAAAGTTGAATCTTATGAACCAACAAAAGATGGTGAAAGTCCACTTCCAGCAATACCAGAATTTGTTAACACAAATTGCCCTAAGTGTGGAAAACCAGCAAAAAGGGAAACGGATACAATGCCAGGTTGGGCTGGTTCAAGTTGGTATTTTATGCGCTATTGTGACGCAAATAACAACAATGAGTTTGCAAGTCAAGAAGCATTGAAGGCTTGGTTGCCAGTTGGTTTGTATAATGGTGGAAATGAACACACAACTCGTCACTTGTTATATGCAAGATATTGGGTTAAAATGTTATATGATTTAGGTCTTTGTCCTGTTGATGAACCATTCAAAAAGCGAATATCTCAAGGATTAATTTTGGGTGCTGATGGAAAGAAAATGAGCAAGAGTGCGGGTAATGGAGTTGATCCGCGACTTATGGTTGAAAAATATGGAGCAGATGCATTGCGTTTGTGGATGTCATTTATTGGAGAATACTCTGAGTCAGTTGTTTGGAGTGAAGAAGGTCTTAAGGCGTGTAATAAACTTATTAACAGAATTTGGAATATACAAGAAATTGTTAATGGAAATGGAGAAACAAAAGAATTGCGCTTTGCAATGAACACTGCAATAAAAAAAGTTTCAAACGATATAGATGCAACAAAATTTAATACTGCAGTTTCTGCAATTATGATCTTGGTTAATGAAATAACAAAGGTTGGACATTTAACAAATGAAGAATACAAAAAATTGATAGTTTTAGTTAGTCCATTTGCTCCGCATGTTGCAAGTGAGTTGTTCGAAATAATGAGTTATGGAAAGTATGAAGATTCTGTTTGGCCTGAGGTTGATGAAAGTGCTTTGGTTCTTGATGAAATTGAAGTTCCAATTCAAGTAAATGGAAAGCTTCGTGGTAAAATCAAGATGAGCAGAACAGCAACTGAAGAAGAAATTAAAGGAAAAGCGATCGATGAAGTTAAGGATTATGTTTCTAATGGAGTTAAAAAAATTATATACATTCCAGGGCGTATATTCAACATAGTTGTTTAGAGATAAAAAAAGATATGAATTAGTCATTGAGTTTTGAAGCTAGTATAATAAATAAGAGAATTAGAAAATATCTAGTTCTCTTTTTTATAAGGCTATTTTATGCCGTGAAAGGTACTTGACAAGAGAAGAAATGAAAACACTTGTATCAAGACAAGCACACGTCTAACTGCCATTATAATATTTTTTATTTATCACTTACCATGTTTTTATTAAATGCAATAATTGCTAAAAATATGCTAACAATCATAAACAAACTTATAGGAATTAAACCAAAGCCAGCAATATTATTAAAAGAATAAGTAATTCCTAATGCATTTGTTGAATTTGTAATTATTCTACCAATATAAACTGATGGGTAAAATGGTAAAAATCTGCAAAAAGTTTCAAAACCACCCATTGTTTCAATCGGCATCCAACAACCACCAAGTATTCCAGCTAAACTTATAAATACAGAACAAATACCTGGGGCTGATTTGTCATTAAATATAGTTCCAAACAATATTCCTAAAAAGATATTTGTGATAAGTATTGGTAATTGCGCAACAATTAAAAGCAAAATATTTCCAATAGATACAAAATCAACATTGGCTATCAGAGAAATTATAAACCCAGTAATAACACAAACCAATGTCTGTAATAATCCGATAAATAAACCAACAAGGAAATATCCCAATATAAAATGATAAGATTTCATTGGCGAAGAATATAATCTTTTTAAAAAAAATGTTTGTTTATCTTTTGATACAATAATAGCAAGAGTTAACATAACAAAAGAATAAGAAAATACAATAATTCCAGGAAGTAAAGACAACACTTCAAAAGTAGGAGTATGCCCATTTGAAAACTTGTTGATTATATAAAACAACAAAAACATTGCAATAGGAAACCCAATACAAAAAATATATATGATTGGATCTCTTAAAATTTCTTTTAAGTTTCTTTTATAAAAATTTACAACTTTATTCATTCTTTGCCTCCACCAACTTTATAAAAGCATCTTCAAAGTTTTGTGTGTTTGTTATTTGCTTTATTTCTTCAATAGTTCCAGTATGCAACAATTTACCATTTGATAATATTGCAACTCTATCACACAAATTTTCTATTTCTTCTAAATAGTGTGAAGTTAATATAATCGTAATATTTTTTTGTAGTTTCTTTATAATATTCCAAAGTTCACGCCTAGCAAAAACATC
>JAZLCR010000029.1:0-9287 GCA_045614345.1 Candidatus Onthoplasma sp. | reverse complement strand
ATAATGAAATTTTTTTATTAAAAAACAAAAAAATGCTTAATTTTAAGCATTTTTTATATTTTATTGTTAATTTTTCAATATTTAAAAAATATTTTTAATTTATTTGATTCTTTTGTCAGAAGAAATGAGTTGAATTATTGTGGACAAATTTTTATTGCCAAGCCTACTAAATATTCTATCATCATATCTGTCCAAAATATTACTTAAGTTTAAGTTTGTTGTAATCAGCGTTGGTCTTTGGTTGATTTGTCTTGAGTTGATAAGATTATATAAATATTCCTTTGTAACATTCTTTAAAACCGGTTCTGTTCCCAAATCATCAATCAACAAAACATCAGCATTTAAACAATCTGTGAAATCATATGATTTGCCAATATGATAAAGGCGCGCAAGTTCGTTCAATTCAAAAGCTGTTTTATAACACACAACAACCCCCTTTCTTATTAACTCATTTGCAACACATTCAAGCATAAATGTTTTGCCAGACCCAGCACCTCCGATTATACTGATATTTGTTTTGGTTATATTCGGATATCTTAAGCACCAAGTTTTTAACCATTCACACGCCTTTATGTCGGTATCATCCATAATATCTTTATTTACGTCATCAAAACTTTTAAATTCGGTTTGACTGCTTGCCCTCATTGACAATTGTAAATTTAATTCATTTGTTAAACACTTACAAATCCTTCCACCAGCAACTCCAGTGTCATTACAAATCTGACAATCATATTTAGGGATCAATTTTGATTGATCAATATTATTTAATGCAAGATAGTTATTAATCTTCGTTTTTAAGTCACTAATTTCATGTTTTAATTTTAATGTTTCTTCCATCAAATCGGTTTTTGCCAATTCAAGTTGCTTTTTAGTTAAATTTGTATACATCAAATTAAAATCTTCTTTTTGCCTTAATTGAGAAATAAATTCCTCACACTCCTCTTGAGCCTTATATCGCTTAACCATAAAGCTTTGTTTAATACTGGTGAGTAATTTTTGTTTATTCATACTACACCTCCACTTCGTCAAGATTTGAAATCAAACTCTTGATTTGCTCTTTTGAATATTGATTATGTATAAACGAGTTATCCTCAACCAATTCAATTTTTGTTTTTTGAGCAACTTCAAGAGTTTTAACCCCTTGAGCGTTCCAATTTGATAAAATTTTATTTAGGTATTGCATTGCATTTGCTTTATTTTTGCTTAAACCTGCAGCATATAAAATTACATCATGAGAAAAATTCCAATCATTGGTCCAAGTCGAATAAAAATTTCTATCCATATTATTAACATTTCTTGAAAGTTTTAACTCAATCAAAACACTTTTAATCTTATCATCAAAGGCAATGTTATCATTGATGTATTGTAAATATGAATCAATATTAACAATTCCAAGTTTAAACAATTTGTTAATTATGGTATTATATCCTTCTAATGTTTTAATTGATGATTTGAAGCAGTTATCTGCAACCAACTTTAAAGTTTCCAAATCAAAACCCATGTTAATCCATGGAACAACATAAGTATCAATCTCTTTAGTTAGATCTTCATAATATATTCCAAGTTCTTTATTAACAGCCATTGCAATAAAGTATAGGTTTTCTTTTTCGTTTTCATAGTTTTCAATTTCTTGAACACTCATTAATTTCATTTCATAATATTTAGTTAAATAGTCATCTAAAACATTAACATCGAGTCTGCGCTTTTTATTTTTTAGCAATTTAACAACAAACAAAATCACGTTTAATTCAAAACCAAGAGCGTTTAGCCATTTATTTAATAATTCTTTATCTTCAAGCTGAACCTTTCTCTTTGTTCCCATTGTGCTTAAAATTAGATTCATTTTGTCATCAACAACGCCGAGTTCAAGAATCTTTTCTTCAACTTGCTCAATAGTCGTTATATTCTCATTTGCCCAATCCTTAGCAACAGCAATTGCATATTTAGGACTCAAATTGAAACCTTTATTATCAACACAATATTTTATTATTGCGAGCATTGCCTCTTCGCTCATGTGATAATTTTCAATTATATTATAAAAATCCGCATAATCATTAGGCATAATCATTCTTTTTCCAATAAGTTCTTGCGCTTGAATGTTAAAGTTTATATATTTATCAATTTGAAATTTCTTAACACTAACAATTGTAGGATTAATTGGCATAAACCTAACTTCAATTGGATTTGTTGATAAAACTTGCACAAGTCCCATATCTTCCCAATATCTAAAAAGCGAAACAACATCATCTTCACAGATTTTCAATGTTTTAGAAAAATATTCTAGCGTGTTTTCATTGTCATCTGCATTATTGCATTTATATAAACCCAACAAATATGCTTTAACACACAAATCTGGCGCTTTAGGCAAAAAATCAGTGATAAACACGTTGTCTATCAATGTTTGATTCTTTCCTTGATAACTTGAACTAAACTTACAAAATGCCATGTCTATATATTATCATAAAAATACCTTTTTGTAAATTAAAACTGAAAAAAGCTATCCACAATTTGAGGTTCTAGTGTGGATAACTTGTGCATAACTTATATTATGAAAAAGTTTTTGTTGATTTTCTTCTCTTTTGCATTAATTTTCTCAACCACGGCTTGTAAAAAAAGTGATAATATTGTCAAGCTTAGTAAAGATTTACCAACATACGAAATCAGTTTGGATTTGGACGTTGAAACAAAATCGGTAAAAGCAGAGCAATCCATCAATTACATCAACCAAACAAATTCAGTTTTGAAAACAATAAAATTCCATTTATATCCCCAATTCTTTGAAGAAGGGGCAACTGATTTTATTGTTCCAAACACAAAATTAAACAACACTTATCCTAATGGCATGAGTTACGCCAACTTTAACATTGACAGAGTTTTGGTTGAAAATGTTGATAAAGACGTTGTTTATGAATCAGACTTTGATAGCATCTTGGCTGTTGAACTAAATTCAAGTTTGATGCCTAATGAACGAACCAATATATACATTGAATATTCTTTCACTCTTCCTAACTGCAATCATAGGTTTGGATATGGTGAAAACACCATTAATCTTGCAAACTTTTATCCTGTTGCCTGCGTGTTCGAAAACGGCAAATTTAACACCAATAGCTACTGCTCCAACGGTGATCCATTCTATAGCGAGATGGCAAATTATAGTGTGAATATAAAGTCAGATAAACAATATATTATTGCTTCATCTGGAGAAAAAGTTGAAGAAAAAAAGAGCGAAACAACATTAAAATCTTCATTTAGAGCCAACATGGTTAGAGATTTTGCAATGGTTCTAAGCAACAAGTTTAAAGTCATTTCACAATCTGTAAACAACACAAACATTAACTATTTCTACTTTAACGATCAAAGTCCAAATAATTCTCTAAAAGCAGGATGCGACGCAATTAAAACATTTTCAAAATTGTTTGGAACATATCCATATAGCACATTTTCAATTGTTGAATGCGATTTTGTTCATGGCGGTATGGAATATCCCAACCTGGTTATGATCAACACAAAAATTGATTCTGTTGATGATTACATAAATGTTATCATTCATGAAACGGCACACCAATGGTGGTATGGAATGGTTGGAAACGATGAGTTTAACTATCCATGGTTAGATGAAGCTTTGACTGAATTTTCAACTGTTTTATTTTATGATTACAATAAAGGATACAACTTAAACCACAAGCAAATGATAGACATTTCAAAAGAAAACTATTCAATTTTTACCTCAGTTTACGAAGATGTTTTAGGCCCAATTGACACGAGTATGCGTGCAATTGACCAATACAACACAGAACCTGAATATTCATATTGCACTTACGTTAAAGGGGTGTTGATGTTTGAAAGTTTATATCAATTAATTGGCGAAAAAGATTTTGTGAAGAGTCTCCAAATGTATTTTGAAAACAATAAATTCTCAAATGTAACTCCCGAAGATTTAATTATGTCCTTTGAGCAGTCAAGCAAACAAAATTTAACCAATTTCTTCAACAGCTGGATTAAAGGAAAGGTTGTAATACGATAAATCTTTAAGTTCCATATTTCATTAAAACAAAAAAACGGGAACGATGCCCGTTTTTTAAACTTCCAATGTTTGATTTTCAGGAAAACGAATTCTGTTATAACAAAAATCCTGAAGATCTTGTCTGCTAATGAGTTTTGCATTTCCTTGATCGTGCTTAATTGAATCTAAGAAAAGTTTAGCTGTTTGACTGTTTATATTTTCTTCAATCAAAAATGTTTCGCTTTTATAGAATGGTGTTTTGTCATCAGACTCCATAACCATCTCACCCTTTCTTACAACGGCTTTAACATGAACTTGAATTCTTTCAACACCTTCTTTTAAGTCAAATCCTTCTTTAACAAAATTTTGAATTTCTTGATATTGAGTGTGTTTCTCAGTTCCATCTGGCATCGTGCAAACAAATTTAACTCGTAGAGACACATCATCACAGATTGAAAGCAACTCTTTTAAGTCCTCAACTTTCTTTTTTGTTTCATCATCAACCTTTTCCCAATTCTCAGAAGTGTGTAGGTCGTTATATAAAATCTTAAATCCTTCAACAAGATCTCTCTTGATATCTTCAATATGTTTTTTATCCATAATCATTTTCTCCTAATTACAGCCTACAACAAAATTTTTATTTTGTCAATAAACTTACCACTTTAATTTAACAATCGTTTTGCAAATTTTACCAAAGGTGTTATTATATATTTAGGAGAAGAATATGTTAGAAATTAAAGTAAAATATTTTACAGATATAGAGCCAATCAAGTTTATCGAAAACAAAAGCGATTGGTATGACCTTCGTTCTGCTGAAGAAGTTGAAATGAAAGCAGGTGAATATCGCCTAATTAAATTAGGGGTTGGAATGAAACTTCCAGAAGGTTATGAAGCTCATATGGCACCAAGAAGTGGAACTTTCAAGAATTTTGGAATCATCCAAGCAAACCACGTTGCGGTAATTGATAATAGTTATAGCGGAGACAACGATCAATGGATGTATCCTGCAATTGCTCTTCGTGATACTGTTATTCATAAAAACGATAGAATTTGCCAATTCAGAATTATTGAAAATCAACCACCTGTTCAATTTGTTAGAGTTGAACATTTAGACGATAAGGACAGGGGTGGTTTTGGAACCACTGGAAAACAATAGTATGTACGTATTTTCACAAGTTTTAGTTTTTATAGCAGACGCGTTCTTTATTGCATCAATGTTTTCGAAGAAAAAGACATGGTTAGTTGTGCTTTTGTTCGCATCTGATATTTTGTTTGCCAGTCATTATCTCTGCCTTGGTGGAGCAACAGGAGCAATCACAATTTATGTTGATGCTGTTTATCTCGTAGTCATGTTCTTACTAGAAAAATTCAACAAAACAAAGTACAATCTAATTCCAACCATAACCACAATGATTATAATGATTGTTTCTTGCTCATTAACTTGGCAAGGTCCAATATCTTTATTGCCAATGTTCTCAATGTTAATTTATTTAACAGGAATGATTTTCACAAATCTTGTCTTTGTTAAATCGGGCGCAATGATAAGAAATTTATTAAACGCTTGCTATATGTTTTCAATTGCCTCATATATCGGAGCAAGCCTTGAGCTTTGCTTAATGATAAGTGCTCTCGTTGGCATTGTTTTAACAATAAAAAAGAACAAAGAACGTAATGCAAATGTTGAAATTTCCAATAAATAATCTAAAAAATTTTTAAAATGCAAAAAAAGTTTAGCGATCGCTAAACTTTTTTAATTTAAAATCCACATTGCTAGATTTAATGTTGTTGCAACACTGATCCAAATCGGATAAATGCTAACCCAATATGAATATAACCTTTTTTGCATAAATATATTAACCCACAAGACATTCCCAGCAATCAAGTTTAAAATTATCACAATATTTCCAACAAAAGTTAATTTTAATGTAAAGAACACCAAACACCACAAAATATTGAGTATTCCATTAATAATAAGCAATATTTTTGTTGATTTTGGAATTTCTTCTTTATTTGACCAAATCAGTATAACTACTGCAAACGTAATATAAATAATCGTCCAAACGACGGGAATAATCCAGTTTGGAATCCACTGGTCCGGTTTGATAAGTAAATCAAACCAATCCATACCCAAATTAACAAACACGCTCCCTAAAACAGCCACAATAACTATAGGCAAAATAACACTAACAATTCTTAAAATATTATTTTTCATATTTTATTTTATGAATTTTTTAAACTATTTATACCAACAAAAAAGTTTAGCTGGTGAGCTAAACTTTTTCATATTATTATCTGTTTTCGCTATAGTTGAACTTTATGCTTGGTCCCATTGTTGTTGCAAGGTAAGTAGACTTTAAGTAAACACCTTTTGCAGCAGCTGGTTTAGCTTTGATGATTGCATCCATAACAGTTGTTAAGTTGTTCATCAATCTTTCAACACCGAAACTAACTTTACCAACGCGAACGTGAACAATGTTTTGTTTATCAAGACGATATTCAACTTTACCAGCTTTAACGTCTTTAATAGCTTTTGTTACGTCCATAGTAACAGTTCCGCTCTTAGGGTTTGGCATTAAACCTTTTGGTCCGAGGATACGAGCGCAACGTCCCATAACACCCATCATATCAGGTGTTGTGATACATACGTCGAAATCTAACCATCCACCCATAATTTTTGCAACGATATCGTCGTCTCCAACGATGTCTGCACCTGCAGCTCTTGCAGCATCAGCCTTGTCACCCTTAGCAACAACTAAAACTTTAACTGTTTTACCTGTTCCTTCTGGAAGAACAACAACTCCACGAACTTGTTGATCTGCATTACGGCCATCAACACCAAGACGACAGTGCAATTCAACTGTTTCGTCAAATTTTGCTTTGCTTGTGCTAACTGCAACTTCTAAAGCTTCTTTAGCGTCATAGAGTTTAGTTTTGTCAACAAGCTTTAAACTTTCTTGATAGTTCTTACTTCTTTTCATTCCAACCCTCCACAACGATACCCATACTTCTTGCAGTTCCAGCAACCATGCTCATTGCAGCTTCCATGCTAGCAGCTGTAAGGTCAGGCATTTTAGTTTCAGCGATTTTCTTCAACTGATCGACATTAATTTTTCCAACTTTGTTTTTTGGTGGCTTATCGCTACCTTTTTCGATACCAGCTTCTTTTCTGAGTAAATCAGCAACTGGTGGTTGTTTTAAGACAAATGTAAAACTTCTGTCTTCAAAAATTGTGATAACACAAGGGATTGTGAATCCAACTTGGTTAGCAGTTTTTTCGTTAAATTCTTTAACAAATGCACCAATGTTGATTCCGTGAGGTCCAAGAGATGAACCAACTGGAGGACCAGCAGTGGCTTTTGCAGCAGGAAGTTGAATATTAACGATTGATTTAACTTTCTTTGCCATTTCTTTAATTCTCCTTTTCTATATTTTTAATGGTGTGGTGTTAGTGACTAACTCTCCCACAAAAGTTTTCCCTCTCTTTAAAGGCGGATGAGTTTCCTATTGTTTAAATTGATTTAACGTTGATTTCGTCCAATTTTAATTGAAGTGCGTGATTATATTCTTCGCCAAAATGGTCAGACATTAAGTTTTGCCAAATATTAGATACTAAATCTTGATAGTTTTTAGATTTTCTTCCGAATTCATCAACATGGAATGTGAATTCATGATAAGCCTTATCTGCAGACTTCCAAGAAATTACAACTTTTGCAACATTATCTCTAATGCTGATTTTAGTTCCAGATAGTTTAACTCCTCTAATTGAATCTAATCTTGCAGTTAAAATATCCAAAACAAATTTAGTCCAATCTTGACTTGAAACAACTGAAACATTAAAGACACGTTTTTCTTCGTTAAAATCTTTAATTTCTATCATACATCCTCCATTGTGATTATATCACAAACACAAAAATTGTCAATACTAGTTATTGCTTAATCTAATTTGATTGAAGCTAAGTTCAACTTCGCTTTCACGACCAAACATTTCAACAACACAAGTAACTTTTTGGTTCTCACTATCAACCGCTTTAACAGTTCCAACAAAACTTGAAAGTGAACCTTCGATGATTTCAACTAAATCTCCAACTTTAACTTCAAGTTCCATTTTGGCAACATTTGCGTTTCCACCATCAACACCCATTTTTCTTGCCTCGTCATCGGTGATACAGATTGGTCTACCTTTTGGTCCAACAAAACCTGTTATATATTGAGTACGAGTTACAGCGTGCCAAATATCGTCACCATACATCATCTTAACAAGCATATATCCTGGCATTGTTTTCTTTGGAACAAGAACTTTCTTGCCACGTTTTTCAACAAGTTCATCTTCCATAGGGATAACGATTTGGAAAATACGATCATGAAGATTATACTTATCAATTGTGATTTCAAGATTTTGTTTTGCAATGTTTTCATATCCAGAGAAAACGTGCAAAACATACCATTTAGGTTCTTTATCTATGTTTTTATCTACAATAGCCATTTTTTCTCCTTATATTAAAACAAAAGCCCTGTAAGCCAAGAGCAAAGTCTTTCAAAGCCAAAAATAACAACCGCAAAAACCAACACAAACACCAAAACTATTCCTGTTTGTTTTGCAACTTGTTTGAAACTTGGCCAAGTAACTTTTTTAAGTTCATTTCCTGTGTTTTTCAAAGCTCTTGCAATTTTGTTGGGTTTTTTAACTGCGTTTTTCTTCTTTTTGTTTTTTGCAACATCTTTAGCTTTAACTTCAACAACCTTGTTGTTTTCTTTCACTTCGCTGTTGATTTTAACTTCTTCTTTGTTTTCTGTTTGAGTTTGATTGTTTTTAGACATACTCACTCCTATTTTGTTTCTTTGTGTGCAGTTGTTTTCTTACACTTAGGACAATATTTGTTAAGTTCCTTTCTTTCTGGATCGTATGCTTTGTTTTTTGTTGAACTGTAGTTTCTTGATTTACATTCAGTACATTCTAAAACAATTTTTTCTCTTTTAGATTTAGATTTCTTTCCTGCCATAGTTTATTCTCCTTTTACATTTGAAAATGGGAGTTTTTATATCGGTAAAACACAAAATTGATAATCCCGTTAAAAAAACACCCGCTTCGGTGTGTTAGTATATTAGCACAACAAATTCAGTTTGTCAACGACAAATTAAAAATTTTTTAAATTTATTTAAATATTTAAATCAAGGGAAAGTGACTATGTGATATTGTTTAACAAAAAAGCACGAGAAAAATTCTCGTGCTTTCTATTCAATAAGTGTGTATACATAATAATCATCAAGTAATGTCCTCGTGTAT
>JAZLCR010000028.1:0-15003 GCA_045614345.1 Candidatus Onthoplasma sp. | reverse complement strand
TGATAAAATAATATTGACATTTTAATCAAAATACAATAAAATAATTTTAACAAAAGAGGTGTTATATGAGCAATTTTCAAAAAAATTTAAAGGTTTTAGCTGGTAAATATACGCAAAAATACATAGCAGATAAAACAGGATTTTCACAATCCAGTATTAATAATTATTTAACAAAATCAAGCGAGCCTTCTATTCAGTTTTTAATTGCTTTAAAAAATGCTTTTGGTATATGCATTGATGATTTTTTGTTTGCTGAAATTGAAAGTGAAGATCAGGAAAATTATGATAGATTTATTGGTAATTATTTAGTTTATTATTACAATAACAATTCATATAAAGGAGAAGTTCACACAAATATTGCCAGCACTTTAAACTATGGTGTTATTAGCATTGTTAAAGAGACAGATAACAATGTTGTAGTTTTTGGTATATTTATGAAAAACAAAAACGACGCTGTTAAAATTTTAAAACAATGCAATCAAACAAAAACTAGCAGTGAAATTGTGAGTATCTATTACGAAACAGAGAATTATTATAAAGGAAACATTTCAACAACCCGTCAGGGAATATTTTTAGATGTGTATAATAAATTTAATGGAGATAAGTGTTATTTTATATTTAACAATCCTCCATCAAATTTGCAATATATTGGAGGTGTTGGAACTGTTAACACAATGTCTAGAGGGAGAGAGCATAATCCTTGTGTGCAATTTGTTATTATGTCTAAAAAGTTGATTGACAGACCGGATGGTGAAATCTATAATTGTTTGAAGTTTGATGATATCAATGTTAATTTAGATTATGCTGTTAAAGATTTAATTGAATTGTTCAAACGATTATTTGCAGAAAAGAATGAAATTGCATTAACACTTACTGAATATCAAAAAGAAGCAATTTTGCAAAACAAAATTGAATATCACTTTAACGAAATATTGGAAGCGAATGTGTTTAGGTTTGCAAAAATTTCAAACAAGGAAGATGATGTGTTCTATAAACTCATTAAGGAGGGTGTTGATGTTTAAGGAAATTGATGATCGATTCGATGTTGTCAAGCAAGAATTCATCAACAATAATAATTCAATTGATCTTATTTGCAAGGCTTATGAAATGGCGAAAACTTTGCACAATGATCAAAGAAGAAAAGATGGTCAACTGTATCTAAGTCATCCCGTTGAAGTTGCAATAATGCTAACATCTTTAGGGTTTGATGAAAGTGTTGTTAGTGCGGGTCTTCTTCACGATGTTGTTGAAGACTGTGGGTGTGATCTTGAAACGATAAAAAAAGAGTTCAACATAAAAGTTGCAGAAATGGTTGATTGTGTGAGTGCAATTGATCAAACAAAATTCATTTTTGATAAAGATAATGTTTATGAGGATGAAAATTTTCAAAAGGCTTCAATTGAGGAACAGTCTTTCAAAAAATTAATAGCAATTGGAAAAAACAATCCGCTTGGATTTTGTATTAAGTTTGCGGATAGATTGCACAATTTAAGAACAATAAATAGTTTTGATTATAACAAGCAACTGGAAAAGCTTAAAGAAACAGAAAAGTGGATAATTCCAATTGCAAAGATTTTGGGTGCAGAATATTTTTATAGATCGCTTAAGAACGAGTGCTTTAAGATTCAGCATCAAAACGATGGTGAAAATTATTTTAATCATTATAACGATTATCACAAATCAAACATTAAAAACATAAATGATCTTCAAAGTAATTTGGAAAAAGTGTTTAACAACACTTTAATAAATAAAATAAAAATTAAAGACGTCAAAGAATATAAGGTTTTTGAAGATTTGCAGGTATTATTAAAAAAATTAAATGTTGCTAAAGTTTCACAAGGTCAAATTATGAAGGTGACAAATTATAATATCTATTTGTTATATGATGATGAAAGATCAAAAGAAGATGTTATCAGTGAAGTGCTTAGCGTTATAAACAAAAGGCTTAGAGGTATTAAAATTATTGACGCAAAAATCGGAAATTTTACAAAAAAACCTTATTATCAGATTGAAGATAAATATAAAAATAAGTTTAATATCTATATAGAAAGCAATTCAGAATATATTTTACAAAGAAATGGAACTCTTGATGGGCAATTTAGCAACATGATTGATGAGGAAAATATTGGAAATCTTGATGTTGAACTCATAAGGGTTAAAACAAGATCAAATGAGAATAAATATATTGCAAAAAATAGCACAGTTTTAGATTTTGCATTTAAAATTCACAGAGACTTGGGTTTTGGTTTTAAATATGCAATTATAAATAATTCGAAAACCAAAAACCCACCATACACAAAATTGATTGAAGGTGATAAGGTTGAAATAGTTGTTGATAAAGATGAAGAAGGAAATATTATTAATAATGCAAAATTAAAATGGTTTGCCTACGTTAATTCTGAACAAGCAAAAAAATATTTAATAAAACACTTTGAAACAAAAATAAATTAAAAGATTAAAAAACGAAATTTGTATTTCGTTTTTTTAGTTTTAATTTTTCTTAAAAGATATAGAAATTTAAAGACTTTTTAAGTTTAAAGAATAAAATTTCACTTTCACCAAACATAACATTTTCTCATATTATACATTATAAAATTCAAAAGTTTGCCACTTCTTTTTTGAATTTTTACTTAATCAAATTGTAAATTTAACTACTAAATATTGTAGTTGTTACGGGGGGATTTGTGTATAAAGTTAATAAAAACTACAGCGATTGTAAACAATTTTTATCAGATAACATACATATTGATAGTTCAGTCAAAATTGGAAAAAATGTCACGATATGTTCCAATAACGTCATAAAAGGAAACACTGTTATTGGCGACAACGTTATTCTTAAACCAAATAATTTCATTTTAGATTGTGTTATTGGAGAAAACACAGAAATTGAGTTTAGTAATCTTGAAAAGAGCTGTATTGGTTCAAGTTGTTTAATTGGTCCTTTTTCAAGATTACGCTCAAATTCAATAATTGGGAATAACTGTAAAATTGGAAATTTTGTTGAGGTAAAAAACAGCGTTTTAAAAGATGGGACAAAGGCGAGTCATTTGGCATACATTGGAGATGCTGAAATTGGAAAGAATTGCAACATTGGATGTGGTGCAATATTTGTAAATTATAATGGTAAAGAAAAGAACAAAACAATTGTGGGAGATGATTGTTTTATTGGAAGCAATGTGAATGTTATTGCTCCGATAAAAATAGCCTCAAACAGCTATATTTGTGCTGGAACAACAATAACAACAGATACCGACCCAAATGATTTTGTTATTGGTAGATGTCGGGAAATAATTAAACATAATTATGCCAACAAATATAAAAAGGAGAAAAGTTAATGGGGATTTTTTTTGGAACCGATGGAATAAGGGGAATTGTTAATGAAGATCTAACGCATAATATCGCATTCAAATGTGGTAATGCTCTGGCAACAACAAAAGATAAAGCCACGATCTTAATCGGTGGGGATACGCGTCCAACAAGAAGTTTTTTAACTTCAGCATTTGCTAGTGGTGCAATGTCTGCAGGCGCAAAGGTTATTGATATTGGTGTTTGTCCAACTGCGGGTATTGCGTATTTAACAAGGATGTTTAAGGCTGATTATGGAGTTGTTGTAAGCGCTTCGCACAATCCAGTTGAATATAATGGAATTAAAATTTTTTCTAGCAATGGAGTTAAACTAACAGATAAAGAAGAAGAAATTTTGGAAAGGAAATTTTTGCATGAGAAACACAATGCTCAAGAAGAATTGGGTCAATACGAACAAAATTGTAGTTTAACAAAATGGTATCAAGATTATTTAATTGGCTGTTGTTCCTGTTCACTAAATGGATTAACAATTTTATTGGATGGAAGCAATGGGGCGGCACATAAAATTTCCCCAGCAGTGTTCAGGGGTCTTGGTGCAAAGGTTATCGCGACAGACTGTCAAGATGATGGAAAAAATATTAATGAAAAATGTGGTTCTACCCATCCTGAAGTTTTATCTCGAAAAATGAAAAAGTATAAAGCTGATTTGGGATTTTCGTTTGATGGTGATTCAGATAGAATAATCGCGTGTGATGAAAATGGTGAAATTGTTGATGGGGATATGATTATTTACATATTGAGTAAATTTCTAAAATCTCAGGGGAAATTGTCAAAAAACACGGTTGTTGGCACGCGACACACCAACATTGGATTAGAAAAATCACTAAATCAAGATGGAATAAAATTAATTCGCACAGATATTGGTGATAAATATGTTATTGCAAAAATAGAAGAAGAATTGTTGAGTCTGGGTGGTGAAAAATCTGGTCATATAATTTTTAGGGATCTTGCAACAACCGGAGATGGAATTTTGGCGGGAATAAAGATTGCAGAACTTGTTAAAACAAGCGGAAAAAAACTAAGTGAATTAAACGATTCAATTTTATATCCTCAAACAAACTTAGATTGTGCTGTTAAAGATAAGATGAGAATTATTAATAGTGAAAAACTGCAACAAGTGATCAATCAAAACAAAATACTTTTGGGCGATGATTATAGAATTATGGTCAGGGTTTCAGGAACAGAGTCTAAAATAAGAATAATGGTTGAGGGTGTGGATGAAAACAAGTGTAAGAAAAGCGCATTGGAAATAGAAAAGATTGTAAGAGAAATAAATGAAAATGATTTATAAAGGGGCTTTTTATGAGTAGTATTGTGGGATATATTGGCGAGAATTCTGCAGAAACATGCTTGCTTGAATTATTAAAAACAGTTGAACATAAAGGGTATGATTCTTGTGGATTGGCCATTCAAACAAATGTTGGTTTAAAAACAACAAAAACAAACGGAAAAATTTCAGATCTTAAAAACATTGAAAACTATGGAATTGCTTCAACAGGTATTGCTCACACAAGGTGGGCAACTCATGGTAAGCCAAGTGTTATAAATGCACATCCCCATATGAGCAATAACAAAGAATGGGTTATTGTTCACAACGGAATAATAGAAAATTATAGTGTTTATAAAGATGAGATTAAAATTAACTCATCTATAAAGTTTGTCAGCGAAACAGACTCTGAAGTGATTGCCCAAATGATGGAGTTTTATTGCCAAAAAGATAAACCGATAAAGACACTAATAAATGTGTGCAATAAATTGGAAGGAGCTTTTGCAATTGCCTGCGTTAATCAAAATTTAAAAAATCATTTGTTGTTGGCAAAAAAGAGAAATCCACTTTATGTAGCAAAGAATAATAATGAAATTTTTGTTGCAAGTGACACTATAACTTTCGAAAACAGAGCAGAGGAATATTATGAGTTAAACGATGATGAATTTTGTGATGCATCAAAAGATAAATTGGTTTTCTATGACAAAGATTACAATGAAATAAAAAAGCATCCAATCAAAATTGAAGCATTTGAAAGCGAATTTGACAAAAAAGAATTTTCACATTTTATGTTAAAAGAAATCTACGAAATTCCAAACGTTTTAAAAAAAATTGTTAAAACCTATAAAGAGAAAAAACTTTTCAAAAAGATATCTCCTTATCAGGTGATAAATTTCAGAAAAATTGCATTGATTGGGTGTGGAACTGCCTACCATGCCGCAATGATTGGAGCGATGTATTTTGAAAAACATGCGCAACTTGAAGCAAAAGCGTATGTTGCAAGTGAGTTTAGATATTCAAATCCTAAAATTGACAAATCAACTTTATATGTTTTTATTAGCCAAAGTGGAGAAACGTCAGACACAATTGTTGCTCAAGAATTGGTGAAAGAAAAGGGAGCATTTACAATTGTTTTAACTAATGTTATGCACAGCACATTAGCAAAGAAAGGAGATTTAACTCTTCCAGTTTGTGCTGGACCTGAGATTGCAGTTGCATCAACAAAAGCCTATAATGCACAAATAACAATTTTATATATGTTAGCAATTTATTTTGAAAATATTTTGTTTAACAAAAAAATCAATTTTAACGCACAAATTGAAAGATTTGCCAAACAATTAAAAATTCCAAACAATAAAGAGATTAATGAACTTGCAAATGAATTAACGCAACAGAAAATGACGTTCTTTATTGGGCGAAATTTGGATTATGTAACTTGTGAGGAGGCGAGTTTAAAACTTAAAGAAACAACTTATATCAACTCTAATGCATATCCATCTGGGGAGTTAAAACACGGGTTTTTAGCGCTTATTGAAAATGGTATTTATTTGTTTGTTATTGCAACAGAAAAAGAGTTGTTAAATAAAACTTTGAATGGTGCGCATGAGGCATATGCAAGAGGTGCAAAAGTTGTTTTGGCAACACAATTTAAAATCCCAAAAGAAAAGCAAAATTTTGTTCATAAAGTTCTAAAACTTCAAAATTTCAGCGAAGATCTTATGCAAATTTCTTCGGTGATAACGTTCCAAATCTTAAGTTATTATACTAGCATTGGGAAAAATATTAATCCGGATCAACCAAGAAATTTATCAAAAAGTGTTACTGTTGAATAATTTAAAAGATAAAAAATTTGAATGTTTGATAAATATAAAAAAACTAAATCGGGTTCGATTTAGTTTTTGTTTGGTGCCGGTGGTCGGGGTCGAACCGACACGGTGTTGCCACCGCAAGATTTTGAGTCTTGTGCGTCTGCCATTTCGCCACACCGGCATATTTAGTGAACATGAGCATTTTAGCACATATTCTTTTGTTTGACAAGTGTTTTTTTCATTTTTTTGAAACATTTATCTGATTAAAGTCTTTAACAAATGTGAAATTATTAAAAATTATTGAAAAAATATATAAAATATGCTAATATTTAAGCGCATGAGGGAGAAAATATGGAAATAGATATTAACTCAGTTTTTTATCAAAAAGGCAAAAATATGCTTGATGAGTATGTTTTGGGTGGAGGAAAGGTTGAAGATTTAACTAAAGAAGACCAGGTATACAAATATATAAAGAATTCAAAAGTTTTTGATCAGGCAGGGAATCGAATTGATTTGGAAACCAGATTTGCATTATTGGGACATCCAAGAGAAAGCAAGCGTTCAATTGATCTAAGAGGTGATTTGATTAGGGAAATTGAAGAATATATTGCATCAGGTGGATCTTTTTATGTTGAAAGAAAAAAACAACCTTATTATGAAAAGCTTAGTTCATATTGTAAAGCACTAAAAAGAGAGGGAAAGATTCTAACACACGAGCAAATAATGCGAGACGATTTGGGTTTTAAAGAATATTCTGAAATGTGTTATAGATGTAAAGATTTGAAAAAGTTTGTCGAATATGAAGATGAAAATGGTTTTGTGGATGACTACCATATGGACAAAGTAATGAGTTCTTATGTTACTGATTTGGCAATAACAATAGGTATCCCATATTATTTGATTATAACTCTATTGGTAAACAAAAAATTAAAATATTACGATCTTCAATTGGATAAAATTAAATACATTGAAAGAAGATTAAAAAATTATGCAATAACATATGGGTCATTTGTTGGTATGAAAAGAAGTGATCCAAACTTATATAATGAATTTGACTATTTAACAAGATATTACACTGGTGATAATGGTGAACGGTTATCAAAGGCTGATTGGTTGTATTTGTTTGGTTTGCAAAATGTTGACCATCGTTTTAAAGATGTTAAACAATATGATGGTGATATTGACCAAATAATGATAGAATTGAAGGAAAAGTATGGCAGTGAAATAATTAAAATTAAAGATATTGATTCTGACAAATATAGAATGATTGTTAAAGATGCAGTTTTTTCTGGTGTGAGAGTTTCTGAAGTGTTTGCAAGATATAATTTAAGATGTAATGGAATCAATATGCCTAGAATTTCAAAGGTTAGACTTCGTAAAGTTCCATATATAGAGGAAATGAAAAAAAGATTAGGTGAAATCATAAAAAGCTACAACATCAAAAATGATGAATGTGAAGAAGTTCATTTTGATGCAAAAGTTAAGGCTGTTCAACAAGTTTATTTGGAATTTAAAGATAAACTTGAAAACTATCTTCCAAAAGAAGAGATTGTTGATAGTATCTCACACAGTATTTATTAAATTTAATACGATAAAAGCATCATTTGTTTGGTGCTTTTTTTAAAATGTGGTTTTATATTTTGTATTTTGATTAAATTGTGTTATAATAACCCCATGGAAAAGTTTGTTATTATTGATGGAAATAGTTTAATAAATCGTGCTTATTATGGAATGCCTGCATTAAAGAGCTTGTCCGGAAAACCTTGTGGTGCGATTTACGGATTTATAAATATGATGTTAAGTGTTGTATCCAGCGAAAAACCAAAATATTTGGTTTGTGTTTTTGATGCGGGTAAACACACTTTCAGACACGATATCTTTGCAGACTATAAGGGTACTCGTGGTCCAATGCCTGAAGATTTGCACTCTCAACTTTTGGATTTAAAAGATCTTTTGCGTGCAATGAATATTCTCACTCTTGAAAAGAAAGAAATTGAAGCGGATGACATTGTTGGAACCCTAACAAGAAAATTTAATGAAGAATTTATGTTAATTTCTGGAGATAAAGATTTGTTGCAACTTGTGAATGAAAACACAACTGTTTGGCTCACTCAAAAAGGAATAACAAATGTGTTGAAAGTAACTCCTGAAGTTTTGCAAACTGAATTTGGATTAAAACCTTATCAGGTGATTGAACTTAAAGCTATTATGGGTGATAGTTCGGATAACATTCCTGGGGTGGCGGGGATTGGCAAGATCGGTGCAACTAAACTAATTTCAGAATATGGTGATTTGGATAATATTTATGCAAACATTCAAAATTTAGCAAAAGGTACTCAGAGCAAGTTGACTGAAAACAAAGAAATGGCTTACTTGTCAAAAGAACTTGCAACAATAAAACTTGATGTTGAACTTGATTGTTCTCTGGATGATTGTCAACTAAAACTTCCTTTCAGTCACGAATCCTATCAAATTATGCAGGATCTTGATTTTAAATCAATTATTAAAAGAAAAGAATTTTTTAATGAAGAAGATTTGAGTGAACAAGAAGAAAATGATGAACTAAATGTTGAAATAATTGAAATTGAAGACCAAGAAACATTCGATGAAATGATTAGATTTTTAGGTGATAGTTTTGCTTTTTTAATTGATGATTTATCTTTTAGATTTGCAAAGGGAAATAGAGAATATATCCTTTATCATTGCGGTGCGATTTTTGCATTAAATCAAGATAGAATTAAAACGTTGCTTGAAAGTGAAAAGCAAAAAATTTGTTTTGATGTTAAGGAAACCATGTGGAAATTAAAGGATCATAACATTTCTTTAAACAACTATTTTGATGTTTCAATTGCTGTTTATATTGCAAATGAAATGGATGCTGAAATTAGTTTTGCTGATGCAAAAAAACAAAATCTAATAACATCAAATGGAGAAGCGATTTGTTTAATTAAACTAAAAGAAATTCTTGTCAACAAATTGATAAAATCTTTACAATTAAAGTTATATAGTGATGTTGAATTACCACTTGTTAAAGTTTTGTTTGACATGGAAAACATGGGTGTTAATATTGACGCTAATCAAATTAAAGAATTGAGTTTGGTGTATCACACAGAATTAGATGAACTTACAGAAAAAATCTATAAGTTAGCGGGAGAGGAATTTAACATTAACAGTCCAAAACAACTGCAATCAATTCTTTTTGAAAAGTTGGAAATTCCATATAAGGGAAAACCAGGCACATCAATAGAGGTTCTAAATGCGATAAAAGATAGGCATGAGATTGTTGAATTTGTTATTAGATATAGAAAAATTTCGAAACTTATAAGCACATATCTTGATGGGATGTTGAATTATGTTGGTGAAGATGGAAAAATTCACACAACGTTTATGCAAAGAACAACTTCAACAGGAAGATTGTCTAGTCGTGAGCCAAATTTACAAAACTTGCCAATCAGAGATGATGAAGGAAAAGTGTTAAGGAAAATGTTTTTAAGTTCGTTTGATGGTGGAACAATGATAAGTGCAGACTATAACCAAATTGAACTTAGATTGATTGCAAATTTTAGTGGGGATGAAACAATGATTGCGGACTATTTGAGTGGTAAAGACATTCACACAGCAACAGCAAGCAAAATTTTTGGAGTTTCACTCGATGAAGTTACTAAGAACATGAGGCGTGTTGCAAAGTCTGTTAATTTTGGAATTATTTATGGAATTGGCGCATATGGATTAAGTCAAAACATCAACTCAACAGTTAAAGAGGCAAATGAATTCATTCAAAAATATTTAGAGATTTATCCAAAAGTGAAAGAGTATGGTGATGAATGTATACGTCTTGCTCGCGAAAATGGATATGCAAAAACAATGATGGGTAGAATTCGTCATTTATCGGATATTAATTCAGGTAATCATGTTGTTAGAGGATTTGCTGAACGTGTTGCAAAAAATATGCCACTTCAAGGAAGTGCTAGTGACATAATTAAAGTTGCAATGATTAGAGTTTTAAATAGACTTAAGAAAGAAAACCTAAACAGCAAACTTGTTTTGCAAATTCACGACGAACTTGTCGTTGATTGTTATCCTGGAGAAAGTGAATTGGTTAAAAAAATTTTAAAAGAAGAAATGGAAGGTGTTGTAAATTTAAAAGTGCCACTAATTGTTGAGGTGGAAGAGGGAACAACATTATACGATGCAAAATAATTAAACAAAAACTCAAATTAATGAAAAATAGTTTGAGTTTTTTATTTTAATATTATATTATAAAAACAATGACAAACGAAGAACGTAAAGAATTTTATATGAACAGGAATATAAAGTTAAGCCCATCCATCATTGCATTGACATGGGATGTTATTTTTGTTTGGACAATTTCCACGTTATATTTTACAACAGTAAAAAATCTATCAAATGCTCAAGTTATTTCGCTTGATTCAATTTTGATGGTGTTTGGATGTTTGTTTTGTGTTCCGGCGGGAAAACTGTTTCAAAATATCTCACCAATAAATTCTGTTAGAATAGGTTTGTTTGGTTTTGTTGGATATTTGTTGTTGTGTATCGTTGGTGAAAGTTATCTAACATTTATTTTGGCTCAACCGTTTTTGGCTTTTGGTTATGCTGTGATGTCTGTAAAAGTTAATGGTGTTTTAAACGATAGTTTATCTGCTGTTAAAAGAGATAAAGACTATCAACGTGTTTATGGAAAAGGCCTGAGTTTATATTATGTAATAGAATGTGTTGGTGCGATTGTTGTAACGTATGTGTATAATTGGAAACCAACAATGGTTTACTGGGCTTCTGTTGGAGTTGTTGTTGTTTGTTTCTTGTTGACATTTATTTATAAAGAACCAAAAAAATTTATGGAAAGAAATCTTGAACTCGATTCAAAAATTGAGAACAAAAAAATTGTAAGAAAACCGGATTCTTTTGCCAAGATTTTGAAATCATCATTCTTTATATTTCTGCTGATTTATGCTTTTTTTGCGAGGGGAATCTTGTCAATAACCGGTTCGGCTTTCAAGATATATTTAAATCAACTTCTGGATGTTGGTGCAATTCCGATGTGGTCATATGGTTATATATATGCTGGATCTAGAATTGCTATTGCATTCACAAGTAAATATCAATTTAAATTCAACTTGAAATTTGGAATCAGGTCATTAGTTATTATAAATTTTCTAATTTTAGCAACATTTATTGGTACTGGTGTTATATACTTATTTAATCCAACATCGGTTGCAACAATGATTATACTTATTTTATTATCCTACTTAATGTGTTCATTAAGAATGCCAAATCAAATTTTTTTGAATAACTATATGCAAGTGTGTACGTCAAAAAAGAATGTGGAACGGGCATATGCAATCAGAACCATGGTTGAATATCTTGGATATGCTGGAATAAGCGCAGTATATGCAGCATTGCTTTCTGGATTTGGTGATAATTATGGAATTGCAAATTTAATATATATTGGAATCTTTGGAATTCCTTTGGTTGTTTCTATGATTTTATTCTTAAGGGTTTTAATAAAGAAATACACACAAAAATTCACAATCATAAAAGATGAATATACAAAAGATTAAAAATGAGACGTGGTCTCATTTTTTTTAGTGAAATTAATTTAAAGTAAAATAGTTTTTAGAATTTAAAATAAAAAAAGAGCAGAATGCTCTTTAATGACTGGTAAGTTGTACGGTCTAAATTTGAAACAAATCATCTGCTGGCATAATCATAAATCACTCCATCAAAGCGACCTCATAGCACATGCCGTATCCTTCTTAATGCTGCTACCTTCCGGTCCTGACATGATTCGTAGGGCAACATTGTATAAGACCTTAATTTCAACATGAATTAAAACTACTCAACACAAATGAGTTTGGTCCGCAATTAGATGTTTGGTCCCAGTGTAGTGGATTCTGGGTTCAGGGCACCACTAGCTCCCCACCTAGTACAACTCATCAGTATTATATTACAATATTTCAAATTTTACAAGTATTTATTAAAAAAATATTAGATGTTTTTTAATAATGCAAAAAATTTTAATTGTAAAACAAAAATCAAATACTAAGATTTTTAATTGAAAATAAATTTTTAAAAAACAATTTGCAAAAAAGTTGAAATATGATATAATGAAAAAATAAATATAGTTTAGGGGGTGCTTGTGTCAAAGAAGAGTAATGCCGAAAGATTTTTAACGGCATATAATAACATTGATTACGGGTTGAGAACAATTTACGGATTTAAGCGCAGTATGTCATTTAGTGATGTTGTGCGTAGAAGTGTTGTGCTGAATTCTGTTGTTAGAAAATATGAAGATGATTTAATTGACTACGGAAGATTGCGTAACGCAATAGTGCATCAAGGAAATCATAAGTTTATTATTGCAGAACCACATGATGATATTGTTGAAATTATTGAACGCCTTGCGGAACTTATCACTGAACCACCTCTTGCTGTTGACATGATTGGAAACAAAGAAGTTATAACCATCAACCATGATATGAGGTTGGCAAATGCTATGGAATTGATCTATAGGACTGGTTATTCAAATTTGCCAACTTATAATGGGGAAAAATTAGTCGGCATTTTAAATGGAAGAAAGTTAATTTCTGTTTTAGGAGAAAAGGTTAGTAACGGAATAAATCTTGAAACGTACATTCAAGAAACAAATGTTGGAGAAGTTTTGCCAGAAATGGGTGATGACTATTATTTCATATTGGCAGATCAGAAGCTTACAATCGATTCTGCAATGAATTATTTTGAGAATAATCGCAAATTATTAATAATTTTGATAACAAAAGATGGAAAAGATACAGGAAAGCCATTGAAAATTATTTCAAGTGCTGATATAATAGACATGAAAAGGATTTTAGACGTATACTAATGAGAGTTGCAAAAGATTGGAAAGATTATATTGTGTTATCCACTGCGAACGGAGAAAAAATGGAACGTATTGGTGGATACACTTTTTTGCGCCCAGATCCTCAAGTGATTTGGTGCACAGATAAAAAATTATCAACAAAAGTTGATGCTTGTTACAAAAGAACTGAAAACAAGTCAGGCGAATGGAAGTTGAATCCTAAAATGCCAAAAAGTTTTGTTATAAAGAGAAAAAATTTAAAATTTCATATTGAACCAATGAGTTTTAAACATATCTGTTTATTTCCGGAACAAGCCGTGAATTGGGATCTTATCACAGATCTTATTAAAAATTCAAAAAGAGAGATAAAAGTTTTAAACTTGTTTGCTTACACTGGTGGCGCAAGCATTGCATGTGCAAAGGCTGGTGCAAAAGTAACACATGTTGATGCTGCGAAAAGCATGATTGATATTGCGAAAACAAATGCAGGTTTAAATGATATTGATAATATAAGATACATTTTAGATGATTGTCAAAAATTTGTTGAGCGAGAAATTCGAAGAGGGAATAGGTACGATGCTATAATTATGGATCCACCCTCATTTGGTCGTGGGCCAAAGGGTGAAACCTGGAAAATTGAAGAAAACATTTTTGAATTTGTTCGCCTTTGTGGGCAAGTTTTGAGCGATAGCCCTTTGTTTGTTTTAATTAATTCATACACAACTGGGCTTCAACCAACGGTGATGTCAAACATTTTAAATGCAACAATAAAGGGTGGAAAAACTGAGGCTTATGAGGTTGGTCTTCCAACGGAAGAAGATGGAATTGTTCTTCCTTGTGGGTGCAGTGCAATTAAAGTTTTTAATAAAGGAAAAAATTAATATATGCTAGAACCAAAAATAATTTACGAAGATAATCATATCATTGTGGTTATTAAACCACATAATATTTCTGTTCAAGAGGATGAGAGCAAAGATCCGGACATGCTTACAATTATCAAAGAATTTTTGAAAAAAAGAGATAACAAGCCAGGCAATGTGTTCTTGGGATTAGTTCATAGGCTTGATCGTCCAACTGGTGGAGTTATGGTGTTTGCTAAAACCAGCAAGGCGGCAAGCAGGCTTAGCAAAGAGTTAAAAGATAAGCAACTGAAAAAACGTTATTTATGTGTTGTTAATGGTAAACCGCAACTTGCAAAAAACAGACTTGTAACATATCTAAAAAAAGATGAAAAAACAAACACGGTGAAGATTGCTCCGAAGTTGGAGTTGGGAAGCAAGGAAGCAATTTTGGAGTATGAGCTTTTAGCAAGTAGAAATAAATATTCACTAATTGAAGTTGATTTAATAACTGGAAGAAGTCACCAAATTCGCGTTCAAATGTCAGCTCAACTTAATTGTCCAATTTTTGGAGATTTTAAATATGGAGATAAAGATCACGGAGGTAACTTAGCTCTTTGGGCGTATGAGTTAACATTCAAACATCCAACAACAAAAGAATCAATGCGTTTCACTGTTGCGCCAGACTTTAATAATCTGGCATTTAAATTTTTTGAGGAAGATATTGAAAAGAGAATTTAATAAATAATTAAAAGAAATGGACAAAAAAATTCATTTCTTTTTTTTTGATATATAAATAAAAAAAATAAAAAATGATCTATTTTATAGCAAAAAATTAGAATTTTCTCATATTTTTTAATTATTTTT
>JAZLCR010000027.1:0-12784 GCA_045614345.1 Candidatus Onthoplasma sp. | reverse complement strand
TTATAGCGTATAAAGCAATTTTAAAAATGCATTATATTATCAAATTAATTAATAAATAAATTTATTTTATTAATCAAAAAAATTAGTTAAAAAATATTAATTTGCAGATGCATGTACACGCATTTATTTTTATATTTTTAGTTAATTTTTGGTAGTGTTTTTTTTATTAGGCAAAGTGGAAATGTGGACAAGTTTTTAAAAATCAATATGTTGTGCTGCAGTCTTCAAAATTCGACACAAATAGCACAATTTTTTTCCACATTCATTGTTGGAAAGTTTGTGGAATTGAATGTTGATAAGCGGAAAACCCATGTGGAAAACTCGGTTTTTACCACACACCTAACGGCGATTTGCTTGCGCAAAGCCTAAATCGTTCGGGTAACTAAGATTCATAGGATAGATTTATAACTTGTTGATATTTGCCAATTTTGTAATAGTCTTTGATAAGTTACAAGAAATTAGAGTTCTTGTCAAAACTTGCTTGAGATGTGAAAAACGATCAAACAAGTTTTAGTTGCATATTTGTGTTTAATAAGCTATTTATAGTACTGATTGAAATAAAAAGACGAGAGTTTGAATCTCGTCTTTCAGTTTAATATTTCAATAATCTTGATTTAATGTCGTTAACTAAGGTTCTAATATGCGGATTTGTTTTCACTTGTCCACCAATTTTATCTCTGGCGTGCATAATTGTTGTGTGATCACGACCACCGAGAAGCATTCCAATTGCTGTTAATGGAATGTTTAGCATTTCATCAATGAGATAAATGCAAAGTTGTCTTGGTTCAACAATTTCTTTATTTCTCTTCTTTCCAATAAGTTCTTCGTGAGTAACTTTGAAGAAATCACAAACTGTGTTAATTATCTTTTCTGCTGTTAAATCTGTCCTTTCTGTTTCGCCATAATCTTTTAATGCTTCGTGGGCATCCTCAATTGTGGTATGAGTTTTACCAAGAAGTCCGCTAAAGAAAACAACCTTTGACAAGATGCCTTCCATTTCACGAATGTTTGTTCCTGTTTTGTGAGCAATGAAATCAACAACATCATCATCAACTAAATAACCTTCTTGGCTACATTTCTTTTTAATGATTGCAACTTTTGTTTCATAATCTGGTTCTTGAATGTCTTGAATAAGTCCTGAACTAAATCTTGATCTTAATCTTTCTTCAAGTTCGCTCATTTCTTTTGGAGGGCGGTCTGAAGCGATGATGATTTGCTTGTTGTTTTGATAAAGTTCGTTATAAGTGTTAAAGAATTCTTCTTGAGTGCTGATCTTTCCACGAATTGATTGGATGTCGTCAACCATCAATACGTCAACATTACGATACTTGTTTCTAAATTCTTGATTTGATTTTTCCTTACTATTTTTGATTGATTCAACATAGTCATTTGTAAACTTTTCACAAGTTACATACAAAACGTTTAATTCTGGTCTGTGTTCGTTTAAATAGTTTCCCACAGCATGGAGCAAGTGAGTTTTTCCAAGACCAACTCCTGAATAGATAAACAATGGATTAAACTTTTGGCCTGGATTTTTTGCAACGCTTTGCATTGCAGCACAAACAACTTGATTTGATTTACCAACAACAAAATTATCAAAAGTATATTTTTTGTTAAATTTGGATTTAAGAGTTGGTTGATCTTGTATGATTGAATCAAATTCTTTTTCTTGACGACGGATACTCTCTTCATACTCTTGCTTTTCAGTTATACGAACAAAAGTGTAAGGCGTGAATTCTTGACGAACACATTTTGTTATCTTTTCAAAAATCCCAGGTTGTTTTGCTTGATTTTTTGCATTCACACTTGGAGCTAATAGAATTAATTCATCGTTAGCATATTGAATTGGTGTTAGAGTGTTAATCCATAAATCAAATGTGATAACAGTAACTTCGTTTTCAAGTTTGTTTAAAACTTTTTTCCATTGGTCAAGTAAGAACATATGAAACTCCTTATTATTTCTATTGTAACATAATTTGATTAATAAGTCAATAGCATTGTGGATAACTTTTAACATCGACAAATATTAATAAAAAGAATAGAAATATAATTGAAATTAATAAAATATGAATGTTTTTTCAAAAAATATCTTCATTTTAACTGGTTTTTTTAATAAATGAGTAGATTTTTTTTAAAAGAAAATACAAATATTAGAATTTAATATAGAAAAAATTTTTAAGTTGTCCACTTTTACACTTTCGGTGTTATCCACAAAAAAAACAAGCATAAGTGCTTGCTTTTGATTTACATTAATCTAATTCTTTAACATTAGGATTGTTAAGATCTTTAACAAGATTGATTAACAGCTGATAGTCTTCATCTGTTAAAGAATTAAAGTTGATTTCTATATTTTTTTCAAAAGGTAGTTTTTTAACTTCTTCATCAGTAAGGTAATAAGTTAACATAAATTTTTCAGTGTAAGAAGGTTTAACTAAAATCATTGTTGTTGTGAATCCGTTATACATAGTGTTATAAACAGGCATATGAAATTTTTCACAACTTATTTTTAATAGGTCTTGATTGTTGTCTGTTTCAACTATAAAACTGGTTAAATCTGTATAATTGTCATTTGAATCGTTTCTTAATTCTCCCAAAAGAATAGATTCATTTGTTGGTTCGGTGTTGCAAGCTGTTGAATTTGCAATAATAGATGCTGTTAATAAAGTTAAAGTTAATTTCTTAATTAAGTTCATTTTAATTATTCTCCTAAAATATTATATTAAGCTAATGATGATATTAAGACAAAAAGTTGAGTTTTATGATCAATGCATATTTTTGTCAATATTTTAAAAGTTGGGAAATAAAAAAGTGCCATAGGCACTAAAAAGTTTGATCGGGCTTTTGATCGAGTTGATTGTTAGTTTTTTTTCTAACAATACGTTCACGATTAATATTTGCCTCAAAACCGCATTCTACGTTTGCGCAAAAATATCTAAGGAAAAAACTGTTATATGAAACGATATCTCCACAATCAGGACAACATCCAGCGATGCCCTCATATTTTTCTTTAAAATCATATTGCAAAGATTGTTCTTTTTCTTGTTTGAGTTTTTCTGTTAATTGTTTAATCATAATAACGTTCCTTTAATTTATTATTTTTCCATTTTTGATTTCTTTTTTAGCATATTGAAGATTTGTGTTAGGAATTGCTGTGCAAGAAATAAATGTTTGATATTTTGTTGTCATGTTTAGAAGACGTTCCTGCCTACCAGAATCTAGCTCACTTAAAACATCATCAAGAAGAAGAATTGGATATTCACCAATCTCTTCTTTAATAACTTCCATGAGTGAAAGTTTAACAACCAATGCAACAGTTCGCTGTTGACCTTGGCTTGCATAGTGTTTAGTATCCAAATCATTAATTTTAAAAATTATATCATCTCTATGAGGACCAATGGTTGTGTAACCCAATTCAATTTCTTTATTGATAGAATTTTCAAATTGTTTTTCTAAATCTTCTTTTATTGATAAATTTTCTTTTAATGAATAACTATAAGAAATATCAAGATTTTCTTCTAAAGTTATAGTTTTATGAATGTTTTTTGCAATTTTACTTAAATTTTCAATAAAAATTAATCTTTTTTTAATAATTTTTTCAGAAGTTTCAATTAATTGCGGAGTGAATAATTTTAGTTGCTCAACTTTGCTATCATAGGAATCTAAACTTTTTAAAATCTGATTTCGCATTTTCAGTATACGATTATATTTCATCAAATTGTAAAGATAAGTTTTATCAAATTGGCTAATTGAAACATCTAAAAAGTTACGTCTATCTTCAGGAACTTCTTTAATGAGTTTTAATTCATCAGGACTAAAATAAACAACAGATAATGTTCCAACAAGTTCAGTGAGTTTTAATATATTAAGATTATTTATTTTAATAGATTTTTTATCTGACTTATCTAAATACATTTCAATAGTTTTATTTCCAGCAATGGTTGAAAAATTAACCCCAACTTTTGCTTTTTGTTGATTGAATTTTATGATTTGTTTATCTTTGCTGTTCTTTGGACTTTTACCAACACTCAATAAATAAATTCCTTCAAGCATATTTGTTTTTCCTTGAGCGTTTGATCCAACAACAAAATTTAAACCATCGTTAAAAGTTGTTTTTGCGTAAGTATAGTTTCTAAAGTTATTAAGTTCTAAGCTATTTATCTTCATTCTGAAGTTATTATATAAAAATAAAAAAAACTTGTCAAATTAATTAAATATATTAAAAATTTCATAAATTTGATATTTTTTCATTAAAAATCATTAATATTTTGATGTTTTTATAAGAAACAAAGTTATTATTTAAAAATTCTTCTCTCGCGCGCGTGCGCGCGTACGCGTATATACACACGTATGTACGCACGTGCACACATATACGCGCGCATTTATATAAGGAAAGAAAACTATAAAAAAAGATGCCTTAATAGACATCGTTTTTATATATACTATTTAATTGGATTCATTTTTGGCTGGTTTTTATCTCTTGGATATTTAACAGGTGTTTCTTTCACTTTTTCAATTATTATAATGTTTCTTTCGCCATAACTATTTGGCAAGTCGAAACGAATTGATTTAACAACTTTTCCACCTAAAATCTCAAGAGCTTTTTCGGCATCCATAAATTCTTCTGCTAGGTTACTACCTTTATATGCAATAACAATTCCACCAACCTTAACAAGTGGTAATAAATACTCTAAAAGAGTGTTCATTTTGGCAACAGCTCGAGCAACTGCAACATCAAATTTTTCTCTGTTTCTTTTTGCGAATTCTTCAGCGCGTGCATGAACATTAGTTGATTTAATTTTAAGTTTATTGCAAATGTAATTTAAGAAAGTTACACGCTTATTTAAACTATCAACCATTGTTATATCAATATCAGGACGAACAATTTTTAGTGGCAAACTTGGAAAGCCTGCACCTGTTCCAACATCAACAACGCTAGCATCTTCTGGAATTGCATCAATTGATAAAATGCTATCCAAAAAGTGCTTTGTGAAAACGTCATTTCGTTCAGTTATTGAGGTTAAATTAACTTTGTCGTTATATGAAACAAGTTCTTGATAATAAATATCAAACTCATCTCTGTGCTTATTAATTAAATTTTGATAATCAGTAAGTAACATATGTTTCTCATTATAAATAAAATAAATTTTTATGTCAAAGGAATATTGTTCCTTTATAATTTAAATGTTTTTATTCAAATTATCTTTCAAACATTTTTCCTTGAAGATGATAAATATAATCATCAAAAGTTTGACCTATTCCCAATCCAACAAGTTGATGACAAGCAGTCTCTAAATCTGCAGTATCGGTTTGAGATAAGTATGCTTCAAAATTATTTATCATTTCCTGTTTTTGTTCTTTTGAAGATTGGGAGTATTGTTCATACCACAAGGTTGAGATAATTTCACCAATAACATATCTATATCGATATTGACTATATGCATTATGAGTGTTATTTTTTTTGCATCTTTCAGCCATAAATTTACTTCTATTCATAACAGATTTAAAGCGATCTGTTTTAATTAGCGGTGTGTTTATTTTTTTTATGAATTGTTCAAAACTATCAGCGGTTATTGGACAACTTACATGGCTTAAAATATCATATTCTTCACTAATTAAGTCAATGTTGTTTAATAAACTATTATGTCTTATTGCTTCAAAATTTTTAAAGGCGTCATTAGAAATTATTCCCTTATCAACTAAATATTCCATAAATAAATATTCAATGATATGGCTTTCAATTTCCCCGATTGAATCCACTTGATATCTTCCTAAATATGAAATCAAATTTTTAAATTCATTCTCATCTTTTTGTTTGCAAAGTTCTGCTTTTTTTGTGTGATGAGCGCTTATTGCATGACCCGCTTCATGAGCTGCAATGCGTAGACCTTCCACACTTCCATCAAGGCTGATTTGAACATAGATATAAGTGTTGTTGCCAGAATGTCCGGCAAAACTTCTGCCAAATCTTTCATCGTTTGGATTGGGTATAATTTCTACCTTATAATCAGGATTGTTTTTATCAAAAATAGTTTCAACTTTTTTATAAAGTCTGGGATTTAATTGTTTATAAAAATCTTTAATGATTTGAATTAATTCATCTTGAGATAAATTTAATTTTTTTTCTCTGTCAATTCTTTGAAAATCGTCAGACTCTTTTCTTATATTTCTTAAATGGTCAATTGGAGCAATTCCACCATATCTAGCATTATGTAAATAATCATTAAAACCATGAGCTTTAACTTCTCCACATTTTTCATTTAATTTTCTTACAAAATCATCATCATAAGTGTATCCGCCATATTTAAAATTCATACAATTCTCCTCTGCAATTAGGTTAAATCAAACCTTTCATTTTTAAGTAAACTAAAAGAACATTCACATCACTTGGGCTAACTCCATCAATACGTTTTGCCGATCCAATGTTTGCAGGTTTAAACTTATTAAGTTTTTGACGAGCTTCCAATCTTAGTCCAGAAATTTCAGAATAATCAATATCAGGAAGAGATATATTATCAGTCTTTTTTTGCTTTTCAATTTGTTCTAATTCTTTCTTAATGTAACCTTCATACTTAATTTCAGTGTTAATATATTCAAGAATTGAATCTGGGATTTTATCAAAAAGTTTAAAATGTTTTTTAATATCAAATATTGTTATCCTATTTCTCTTAATGCAATCTTTTAAACTAAGCCCACCGTGTGGTAAACTTTCGTTTTTCTCAGTAAATAAAGGTGTTAATGTGGCTGGATTACACATTGTATTAAGTTGAGAATAAACATCATCAATTTGTTTTAGTTTCTTCTTGAAAATTTTATAACGCTTATCATCAACCAAGCCAATTTTTCTTCCAATTTCAGTAAGTCGTAAATCACAATTATCTTGCCTTAAAATAAGGCGATATTCTGCTCTTGAAGTCATCATTCTGTAAGGCTCAATAATATCTTTTGTTGTTAAGTCGTCGATTAAAACACCAATGTATGCTTGGTCTCTTTTTAGAACAAAAGGTTCGTCATTATCAATATATCTTTGAGCGTTAATTCCGGCCATGAGACCTTGCGCAGCAGCTTCTTCATAACCGCTTGTTCCGTTGATTTGGCCAGCAAAGAAAAGACCGTTAATTCGTTTAGATTCCAAGTTGTTTTTTAGTTCAGTTGCATTGATACAATCATATTCAATTGCATATGCAAAACGCATGATTTTAACGTTTTCAAAACCTGGAATTAGGTGATACATTTTTCTTTGAATTTCGGCAGGCATACTGGAAGATATTCCCTGAACATAAACTTCATCGCTGTTTTTGCTCTCAGGTTCTAAGAATAATTGATGACGTTCTTTATCTGCAAAACGCATAATCTTATCTTCAATGCTTGGACAATATCTTGGACCGATTCCATTGATTTTTCCTGAGTATAAAGGAGCTTTATCAATGTTATTTCTAATGCATTCATGCATTTCAGTTGAAGTGTAACCCAAATAGCAAGGAATCTTGTTTTTAACATTCTTATTTAATGCTGAAAAACTTGTTTGAATTTCATCGCCAGGTTGAATTTCAAACTTAGAGTAATCAATAGATTTTGCATCAACTCTTGCAGGTGTTCCTGTTTTAAAACGGCGAATTTCGATACCTAAATCCATTAACGATTTTGTGAGCAAATTGCTCGGTTCAAAGCCATTTGGACCAGTGTTTTTAGTGTAATCTCCAATAATGATTTTAGCATTCAAATAAACGCCTGTTGCAACAACAATAGCGTCACAAGAAAACACTTCTCCCATGCCTGTTTTAATGCCAACAACTTTATTGTTTTCAACAATAATTTCAGCAACTTCACATTGTAATACATCAAGATTTTCCTGACGTTCAATCGTGTGTTTCATTTCGGTATGATATGTCACTTTATCAACTTGAGCTCTGAGTGATTGAACAGCAGGACCTTTGCCTGAATTTAACATTCTAAGTTGTAATAAAGACTTATCTGCATTGACACCCATTTCTCCACCAAGAGCGTCAATTTCGCTTGCTAATTGACCTTTAGCTGTTCCACCAATACTTGGGTTGCAAGCTAAAAATGCTATACTATCAAGATTTAATGTTGTAAGCAATGTTTTCTTACCAAGGCGTGAAAGAGCAAGGCACGCTTCACTTCCTGCGTGTCCGCTTCCAATAACTATTGCGTCATAATGTTCCACTATATTTTCTATCATAAAATTTTTCCTATAAGTATTTTGTAATATTTTCTTTTATTTGGTTATAAATTAAATCAATTGTCTGTTCATCAAATTGAACCTTTGCAAACCTATCATAATGTGAACCAAATTCTTTGTCTTTATAAGTTGTATTGTTTATCTCAACAACTTCTTTATATCTGGGTCTAATATGGATATGGACATGTGGGTTTGGATTTTTCTTAGAGAAAACATTGTTCATATTGCAACACCAATTCAACATAGAACAGCCATATAAATCTTTTAATAAGTTTTCAATAGCTTTTAACATTTTTTTAAAAGAAATTAACTCATCGTTTGTGATTTCAGTGAAAGTTTCAACATGTCTATTGGTTGACAAAACACATCTTCCTAAATAATCTTGTTTATGAAAAGATAGTGTCCAATAGTCGTTTTTTAATATGATTTTATTTTTATCAATATTACAATGATAACAATTCATATTGTTCTCCTTTAATGTTTAATCGAATTATTTCCCTAAACAGAATTTTGAGAAAATTTTATCGATGATAGTTTCATCGCTTGTCACGCCACTTACTTCTCCGAGAGAGTTCCATGCATCTTTTATTTCAGAAGATACAATATCCATTGTTGTGAAATCAAAAATATTGATTACATTGATTAAGCAATTTCTTGCATTTTTAACTGCTTCAATGTGTCGAGTATTAGTCAAATAAAGTTTATCAGATTTAAAGTTTCCACTGATTGTTCTGTTAAAAATTTCTTGTTTTAAATTATCTATATTTTCGTTGTTTGTGGCGCTTACATAAAAGTATTTTTTATTCTTTTTGTTCTTAAGAATATCTGTTTTATTGAACACTTCAATATATGGTTTATCTGTTGTAATTTCACAAATATCATCTGGTGAGCTAATCTTTAAAACAAGGTCAGCATCATCTAAAGTTTTAAGAGCTTTATCAATACCAATGCGTTCAACAATGTCATTACTCTCATGAATTCCAGCGGTATCGAAAAGTCTAAATATTATTCCATTAAATTCATATTCTGCTTCAACAATGTCACGGGTTGTTCCAGCAATGTTTGTAACAATTGCTTTGTCTGATTTTGTCAAAGCGTTTAGCAAACTAGATTTTCCAACATTTGGCGCTCCAACAATGGCAACTTTAATTCCGTTTTTAATCATAAGTCCGCTTTTGCTCTCATCAATTAAATCGTTAAATTCAATAATCAAATTTTCTAATCTTGACTTAATATTAGATGTTTCAGTTTCTGTGTATTCATATTCTGGGTAATCTAATTTTGCTTCAATTTCAGCAAGGATTTCAGTTAAAGTGTTTTGATATTCTTCAATTTTTTGTTTTAACTTTCCTTGCATCAAACTGCTTCCAGCTTTCGCCTGCATTTCGCTTTCAGCATTAATTAAATCCATAATTCCTTCGGCTTGGTCAATGCTCATTTTTCCGTTAATAAATGCACGTTTACTGAACTCTCCCGCTTCAGCTAAAGAGCAACCAAGATTTACACATTCGTTAATAATTTGTTGTGCCAAATAATATCCACCGTGTGATTGAATTTCTGCAACATCTTCACCGGTATAACTAAAAGGCGCACGGAAAAAAACAACAAGACACTTGTCTATAAGTTCTCCAAAATAAACGTTTTTAAGATACATTTTTCTTGGTTCAAAATCTAAATTTTCACGAACGATTTTTTGCAAAACTTCTTTTGATTTTTCACCACTAATTCTAATCACTGCAACACCGCTATTTCCTGCTGGGGTTGCCAAAGAGACAATAGTTTTCATGTTATTATTATAACATGGCTTTTTAAATCTCGCAAGATGAATTTAAAATTTATTGAAAAAATTTAAAACAAAAAAGCATCGTTTGATGCTTTTAAAATATTATAATTGCCAAGAATATTGATTGTTTTTATCTAATTCTGTGTAATTATGATCTTTGTCTGATTCTGATCCAACATCAATTATCTTTTTTCCAGTTTTAACGCTTATGAAATATTCTTCTTGAGTTCCGTCTATTAAGCTGGTTTCTTGAACTAGAATATGACCATTGTAAATAATTACTTCAATGTCTTTCTCGGGTGGTAAAAAATCTGATTGATGAGAACTATTTTTAACCTTAATTGAATTGTACATTTCAAAAACTTTTTCACCATTGTTGTTAAAGAATATAAATGATTTACTATCAGGATAATATTTACAACTTTCCTTCAAAATCATTAATGCTCCGTTAGGATAAAACTTAATATAATGGCCACCACCATCATATAAAATTTCATCATCTTCAAAAACTAAACATTCATAACCTTTATTTGTATTTGATCTTGAAAAAGGGGTTTTATATTTATCAATTTCCTCAAGTGGTGATTCTGATTTTATTCTTGAATAAATAGACATAAATTTTCTCCAATTAATATACCAGTCAGTATACTATAGTTTCGACAAAACGTCAATTAAATAGTTGGCAAAAAACCAGATTCAATGCTGATCTTTCTGTTTCTCAATTCTTGTTCAATGAGTGCAATTTTTTGATGTAAAGATTCACCAAAATAATCATAATCTTTTTCGCTCAAATTTTCAAGTTGAGATTTATAAAGATTGTGTAAATATATAAGTTGCTCGTCTGTTTTTGATTTTAGTTCATTATTAATTTTTACCAATATTGATTTTGCTATTTTCATATATACTCCTTTGTATTGACTTTAAGTGCATAGTAACATAGAAATCTCAACTTTTCAATACTCTTTTTGAAATTTTTCAAATAAAAAACTCGGGTATACCGAGTTTTTTGGTGCGTCCTAAGGGATTCGAACCCCTGGCCTTTGGTTCCGTAGACCAACGCTCTATCCAGCTGAGCTAAGAACGCATAGAATATTTTTAATGCATTTCATTATAACACACTATTTTATTTTTTGCAACACTTTATTTAAAAATTATTTAAAGAAATATATTTTGTGTAAAAAATGAAATTTAAAATAAAAATAAAAAAACTAGGCGCAATCAAATTTTCATCATGCGCCATCTAATTAATTTCACGATCTTCCAATATCTATTTTGCGCATTCATACACAACAGTCGCATTGCAAACACCCAAAACAACATGTAAGATGGTTAATTGTTTAAGTGGGGGAAATTTTAACAGAAACACCATATACTCCCATGCTTCAATTGTTTGATATGCTGCCAAAATTACTTGATTCAACAGATATCATGGTGAAATTTCTATTTGAATTTATGCAAGATAAAGAGACAAATGTCTTGTTGATATACTGAAACTCAACAATAGATATTTGATTGTTGTTAAGTGTTGGCAGAAATACATTATAAAAACTCAACAATTAATTTTATATTATTGAGATGTTTAAAACGGATAATTTGATTTAATTATTTGTCTGTTTAACAAAAAACAAACAAAAACATTAAAAATCAAGTCAATTTCAGCAAAATAGCAAAAAACATTAAAAAATCTCAAACAAATAATTGATTATTTTATAAAAAAATATTATTATATATTATATTTATAGGAGATTTTATGGGAAAAATTATTGCAGTAACAAACCAAAAGGGTGGTGTTGGGAAAACTACCAGTTGCGTCAATCTTGCAGCATATATTGCAGGCGCAAACAAAAAAGTTCTTTTAATAGATATTGATCCTCAGGGCAACGCATGCTCAAGTCTTGGAGTTGAAATAGAAAAAGATCAAAAATCAATATATGAAGTATTGTTGGGTGAAGCAAATATAACCGAAGCAATCTACCCGTCTGTTATGAAGGGGTTGGATGTTATCCCCTCAACAGTTGATTTGTCTGAAGCGGAAGTTGATTTGGTTTATATGGATAAACGAGAAAAGGTTTTAAAGGAGGCTTTGTCAACAATAAAAAACAATTACGACTATATATTTATTGATTGTCCGCCATCGCTTGGACTGTTAACTGTTAATGTGTTAACAGCAACAGATTCAATAATTATACCAATTCAATGCGAATACTTTGCTTTGGTTGGCTTAAGTCAATTAATGAACACTGTTAGATTGGTAAAGATGCAACTCAATCCAAACATTGAGATCGAGGGTGTATTGTTAACAATGAAAGATAATAGAAGCAACCTTGTTTCGCAAGTAAGCGATGAAATCAAAAAATATTTTGGATCAAAAGTTTACGAAACATATATTCCAAGAAATATTAGATTAGCGGAAAGCCCAAGCCATGGTAAACCTATTATTATGTATGACAACAAAAGCAAAGGAGCTATTGCATATAAAAACTTGGCGGACGAATTTCTTAAAAAGCAAATTTAAATTCAAAAATGTTCCACGTGGAACATTTTTTTGTTTTAAGATATTTAACCTGTTGTTTTTATCTTGGTTTTAAAATAAAATTTTATAAATTGTTCCACGTGGAACATTTAAACATAATATTAATATTATTATGTTCATAAATGTCTATATTTCTTTTAATTATAATCTTTTATAATTATTTTCTTGACCTGCGGTATGGTTTTGTTGTATAATAATACTAGAAATTGTTCCACGTGGAACATTTGGGAGGATGTTAATGAAAATGGGATTAGGAAGAGGATTGGAT
>JAZLCR010000026.1:0-32290 GCA_045614345.1 Candidatus Onthoplasma sp. | reverse complement strand
GTTAAAGCAATCGGTTCATACCCGATAGATCGGTAGTTCGATTCTACCCATCGCCACCAAACATATGGTCCCATGGTCAAGCGGTTAAGACACCACCCTTTCACGGTGGTATCAGGGGTTCGATTCCCCTTGGGACTACCACTTTTAATCTCTATCTTTTGATAGAGATTTTTTCATTTTGTGAAAAAAGATAACAAATTGTGAAATTTAATATCGCAATCATGTAAAATTATGCTATAATAAAAATATTAAAAAAGGTGGGAGATTTATAATGTTTGAAATTAGACAAGTTAGAGAGTCTGACATTGAAAATGTTGCAAAATTATATGTTAAAGTATATAGCGAATTTTTACCAAATGAAGGTTGGACATTTGAAACTGCACTAAATTTTTGTAAATACAATTTTGATAAACAACAAGATTTGTTTTTTGTTGCAGAAGAACAAGATCAAGTCGTTGGTTTTTCTTTTGGATATATAAGGCCTTGGAGTGATGGTAATCAGTTGATGGGAGAAGAACTTGTTGTTGATCAAAAATACCACAGAAATGGTATCGCTACTCAACTATTTAAAACTCTTGTTGCAACTGCATATGATAAATATAAAATTACATTAGTTAATGGGACAACTTATGAGGGGCATAACCAAATGCCTTACTCTTGGTATAAAAGAATCAAATTTAACAAGGTTGATGATTTATTTTTAGTTGCAGGAAAACCGGCTGATATTTTACATTGTTTATCAGTCAATAAAACTACCAAATCATAAACATTCAACATTTGTACTCTCAAAATTTTAAATTTACGCAAGTTCGCGAATTGTTAAAACTTTACTCTTTGAAATTGCAAAATTTAAGCTAAATTTGAAACTATGATAAAATTTTATCAAAGCGTAGTTGATAAATAACAGAACACCTTGGGACTACCAAATAAAAACACCTGAAAAGGTGTTTTTTTTAATATCAACCCAAAAAGAACTTGCATAAATTCTTAATTATATAAATTCCGCTTGGGTCCACAACAAAAAAGACACTAAAATGAGTGTCTTTTTTGTTATAATAACGGTGAAAAGATTTTTACTAAAATATAAATAAATCTTGTAAGTAATCTATGTTTAGGTTTTTTATAAATTATTTGTTCGGATTTGTTCAATGTTTCAAGAAAATCCTGTTTCATATCAATTATAGTAGCATCGTTATAAATCCAAACCCCATTCTCAAAGTTATGATCTAAACTGCGATAATCCAAGTTCATTGTTCCAATGATTCCAAACTCATCGTCGGCTATATATGATTTTGCATGAATAAAACCTGGCGTATATTCATAAACTTTCACACCTAATTTAGAAAGTTGCTGACAAACACTTTTTGTCATACCATATACAATTTTCTTATCTGGAATATGTGGAATTATAACTCTTATGTCAACACCTCTAATTGCTGTGTTTTCAATTGCTCTCATGAGTTCATTATCAACAATTAAATATGGTGTTGTTATGTAGACATATTTCTTTGCTTGATTTAACAAATTCATAATTGCCATTTTAGCAACAGAGAAATCATTTAATGGTTTAGGTTCATCTCCAAAAGGAACAACATAGTTATTGGCTTTAATGCTACTTTTTAAAACATAATACTTGTTAAAATCAATATCCAATTCCTTTCTTGAATTTAAACAAAAATCCATTAGGAAAATTTTTGTTAATTCATTAACAGCTTCACCTTCAATTTTAATTCCCGAATCCTTCCAATGTCCGAATCTATTTATTTTGTTTATATATTCATCTGCGATGTTTATTCCGCCAGTAAACCCAACCTCGCCATCAACCACCAAAATTTTTCTATGGCTTCGGTTGTTGAATTCACCACTTGCTTGACCTTTCATTTTTGAAAATATTACAGTTTGAATATTATATTTTTTTCTTAAAGTCCTATAATATCCGCCAGGCAATGTTCCCATGCAACCTATGTCATCATAAATCAGCCTAACTTCAACACCTTCTTTTGTTTTTTCTTTTAAAATATTCAAAATAGAATTCCAAAATTCCCCATCTTCAATAATAAAATATTCTAGGAAAATAAACTTTTTTGCTTTTTTAATTTCATTTAAAATTGACTGATGCATTTCTTCGCCAAGATGAAAATATTCTAATCTGGTATTTTTATACAAATATGAATTTGCAGTTTTGCATAATGATTTAGCTTGTGTTGAAATCAATTCATTTTGTTTAGATAATTCATTAAAATTGTTTTCATCTTTATATTTATAGCTATCTTTTACTGTTTGCAATCTCTTAACAACCCTCTTTGGCAATCTTCTTTTGTAAAAGATTAAATATATCATCAGTCCACCAAGAGGAATCATAACCACAACAAACAACCAAACAAGTTTATAATCAGGATTCTGATTAGCAACCATTATTGCAAGAATAACGCCTATTTGCGTTGCCAAAATTGCAAGATAAAAGTATGGCACATAAAGCGCCAAAATAACCATAACTCCAATTATTGAAACAACTTCCAATATTGTGCCTAGTATTGCAAAAATATATCTTGTTGGAATATAGTTTATTTCTTTGTCAACATATTTCCCGTTGTGATAAATTTTGATATTCTTTTTCATGTGTGAACTCCAATAACACCTTACTCATCTTTGTTGATTTGTTCTTTTTCTTTTAACTCTTTTAATCTTTTGTTTGCTTTTATAATCATCAATATTCCAAGAATCAGAATGGTTGCACTAACACCAGCACCTGTCAAGGCATTGGCAAAGCCCAAATTACTTTCAGGTGAAAATGCTTGAAACAAAGCAACTTGCAACATAATTATTGATATTAATGCATTAGCAAGGTTTATGTTTCGTATGTTTTGAACATACAAATCATCATGCTTTTTTGCTTTAAATATGTTAATAATACCTAAAGTTAATTTATAGAATGTGAAAGCAGCAACGGCATAAATTAATAGTCCCGCATATTCAAAATAATGATTTGCTTTGTAAATCAAAACAATCACTCCTGAAAACACAACTGTCATAACAACAAACATTATTCCAGAGAATCTAAAAGCTCTCGCTTCTTTTGTTTCTGTTCCGTATTTCCTTTTTGAGTGGAAAACATTTCCTTTCATAAACGCCAAAACAACATAGTAAATTGTAATTGTGAAATACCATGCCGTTTTACTCATAAATGCCATAACCAAAACAAACGAGATATATGCAACATTAAAAACGAATGAAAACACACTAAAAACAATTGTTCGATAACCATAATCTTCTAGTAGTTTGCTTGTAAACTTGTGCTTTTGCATAGAGCGAATTATTCCGGCCTTCATCTTTGGAATAAATATTACCATTGTATAAACAAAATATGTTAGCGACACCGCTGCAAGAACATACAAAATGTAATGCCAAACCGTTTGCTTTTGAACAAGGCAAACCAAAACAATTGTTCCTGCTGTAATTAACACAAAAAACACATAGAATAATATCAACCATATTCCTTGCGGGTTTTTTAATTTGTTCCATACATTTTTAAAAAATTTCATATCTCTAAATACAAAAATATTATATCATATCTTAAAAAATTTGTGCCAAAATTTAAAGAAAAAAACATCATTACTGCTTCAAATCAACATTTAAAAGCAATGATGTCGGCTTATTTATTGGTTACTTACACTATAATAATATTATTGAAAGGAGGAATTATGAACACGGATAAATTTTACGCTCAACAAATTGCAAATGAATATGCACCTAAAGAAGCATCAAAAGTTAAGGCATTAAAAAGATTAGACAATAAAGTTAAACTTCCAGCAACAATATTCACTTACACTTTCGGCATTGTTTCAAGTTTAATTTTGGGTTTGGGAATGTGCTTAGCAATGAAGGTTATTGGTGGTGGTTCTGCTTTAATGATGGCTCTCGGTATTGTTATTGGGTGTGTTGGTATTTTTGGCGCTAGTGTTAATTACCCTATTTATAAAAAATGGTTAAACACTAGGAAAAATAAATATGCAAATGATATAATAACATTAGCCAAAGAAATTGCAGACGAAAATTAAAAAGGGAAATATGGAAAAGGGGAAAAGTAAATATCATAACACAGCATTGTTAATGAACCAAGCACTTCTTATTTTGCTTGAAAAAAAAGACTTGGAATATATAACAATAAAGGAAATATGCTTAAAAGCTGGAGTAAACAGATCAACTTTTTATTTGCATTATGAAAATATTAATGACCTATTTAATGAAACAGTTGAGAATTTAAACAAAGACTTTTTACAATCATTTAAATCAGAAAATGTAAACACTCAAAAACCAGAAGATTTGGTATTTATAAAAAAAGAATTTATAGTTCCATATTTGGAATTTGTTAAAAAGAACAAGAAAGTTATGAAAATTGCTCACAGCAAACCTCTTCTTTTTAAAAACGAAAAAATTTATGATAACATTAAAAAAGAAATATGTTTGCCAGCGGTAAATAAACATCATGTTCCAAAAGACGAACAAAGTTATTTAATTGAGTTTTACACTAAAGGTGTTTCTTCAATTGTGAATTTATGGTTAAATAATGAATGTGTCGATCCAATAGATAACATTGTTAACATCATATTAAAATGTGTTGGTCTTTAATTTAATTGATATAAAACAAGTCCAAATCTTATTTAAATTTGGTCTTGTTTTTTTATATTTTATATGTTACAATACAAATATGAAAATAAATATTAAAACATTAATAAACGACGTAAAATTTGTGGAGTTACAAAACGAACTAGAAAAAATAAGTCTAGATATCTTCACAAAAGATTCTATCACAGATCTAGTTTCATTTGACTATGAAAAAATTTCTTATTCAAAACTTAAAAACTTATATGCTTCAAATTTAAAGCACTATAAATCTGCTCTGCAAAAAATTGATGAATTATACGTTCAATATAGTGGCGACTATTCAACTAAAATTGAATTTGTTAAAGATATGTTCACCCAAATAAAAAACAAACTAACTCAACAAATTCAAAAATCTGACAATTCTTTGCCTGCCCCACTACAAACCTCAAATAACTATTATGAAAACAAACGAAAAGAATATTTGAAAATTCTAGAATTTCACACAAGAACTGATTTGAGTTTAATTTTAATTGAAAATGAATTAAAAACCCAACCAATTACAAATCTAACAATTTTTATTGATAGTATTGAATTAAAAGTTAATGAAATAATATCTTCAAGCGGAGCAACCCCTGTAGAAAGAAGAAATATTTTAGAAATGTTATTGCTTGCAAAGTTGAAGAATTCAACGACTATAACAGGCAACTTGCTCATATCTCAAAAAATCAATGTTAAAAAAGATATATTTGACTCAACAAATCCTCAATCAAAAACGCTTTTACCTCTTCTTAATGTTTCAAGTTTTTTATTAAACTATATAAACTTGCATGATTCAGGATTGCTTGCAAACGATATTGGTTTTGATGGCTTTGGTTTCTTTAATTTAAATAATGGCCAAAGAGTCCATGAAAATTCAAATCTTTTAAACAAAACAAAGATGGCTTCTGCTGATAGATCACTACAAAGCAACTTCGTTATTGACGAAAATTTAGCATTGGCATTATTAAGTGTTAAGAAAATACATATGAAAACTAGTGGTAAGGACGCTCTAATTTATCAAGAAATTGAAAACGGTGATAAAATAAAAGTCGTTAAGACATTATTTAAACCTATTTTTTCAAGCAATGTATTTAAAAATGCTGACATGGTTGATGATTTGAAAACCGGATATTTTGTTAAGGTTAAAAGAATCAATTTAAATAATGGAAATTATGAAATAATTTTATACTATTTTTGTGATGACCAATTTAAACATGGAATTCAATTGTTTAGAACAGATAAGGTTGAAGATTTATTCAAAGGAATGCCTGCAAGTCATATTTTAAGAGGTGGCGAAAAACTTGAAACAACCTTACACATGCATTTATATAATATTGTCGATGCAACACTAAAAAATCCAGAAAAAGATACATCTCTTGGTGCCATGGATATTGCTTACAAATTCTTAAATCCTAACAATATAACAATTGAAGCCGCTGAAGAATTCTTTAATAAGTTTTGTGGAATTCATAGTTCCACCTTAAGAAAGAAAAATATTTCAAATTATTGTTCTCAAGATGAAACAATTCTAATTCCCTAGTAACAATCTATTAACTCAATCAAGAGATTTGATTAACTTTAAAATAAAGGTACTTGTTATGTTAAATATGAAAATTGAAAAATATAAAAAAGAAAATGATTATTCCTTTACATTTGGCGCATTCCCAACATTTGAACTGATTAAGAATAAACCTGAACAAATGGTTTGTTTACTTTTGCATTCTAAGTTAAAAGAGACTGAAGATATCCACAAATTAATCACACTTTGTGAAAAACTTAAAATTGAAATCAAACATGATGATAAAACAATAAACAAAATTGCCGACAAGGAAAATTGTTTTGTTGTTGGTGTTTTTAAAAAATTCAAAGGTGCAAACGTCGATGATAAACATATTGTTTTAGTAAATCCAAGCGATATGGGAAATATGGGAACGATTATGCGAACCATGTTGGGTTTTGACATGAAAAATTTGATTGTTGTTAAGCCTTGTGTTGATGTGTTCAACCCAAAAGTTGTTAGAGCAAGCATGGGAGCAATTTTTAGTTTAAACATTGTTGAGTTTGATTCACTTGAGGACTATTTAAAATCCAATAATAACAAAAAATACTTTTTTATGCTTAATGGCAAAAAAGAACTAGGCAACTTCAAAAACTCCCACTCAAAATTTGATCTTGTATTTGGAAATGAGGCAAGCGGCCTCCCTGAATTTTTGATTAATATTGATGAAAGTGTTGTTATTCGTCACAGCAAAAATATTGATAGTTTGAATTTACCAATTAGTGTAGCCATGGCAATTTATGAATTTAATAAAAAATAAAATTACACAAAAAATATATGAAAATCATATTTTTGTGTGTTTTTATTATATTTTTATATTGTTTTTTTTAAAATTTTAAAAAAATTGATAAAAATCTATAAATTAGCGTTTTGTTTTGATTTTAAACCATTTATAATATTTTTAATTTCAAACAACAATTTTTAAATAATCGTTTGATTTTCATTTTAAAAATATGTATTATTATTTTAACAATAAAATAATTTAAAAGGAGTATTTTATGGGATTTTTTAAAAAACAACTACTTGAGGTTATAGAATGGATTGATGAAAGCAAGGACACAATTGTTTATCGTTACCCTCTCAACAACAGAGAAGAAATTATGAATAGTTCAACTCTTGTTGTTCGCCCAAGTCAAACTGCTGTGTTCGTTCACAAAGGTCAAATTGCTGACGTATTTGCTCCAGGAACATACAAGCTTGCAACTGAAAACATTCCTTTCTTAACAAAGATGTTGTCACTTCCAACTGGATTTAATTCAACAATCAAAGCAGAAGTTTATTTCATTAACACTAAACAATTTAATGGCTTAAGATGGGGAACTCAAAATCCAATCATGATGAGAGATAAAGATTTTGGAAATGTTCGCCTTCGTGGTTTTGGAACATATTCATTCAAAATTGTTGATGTTAAAACTTTCATGACTGAAGTTTTTGGAACCAACAATGTTTATACAGTTGCTGACATCTCAGCTCACAATCGCCCTCTTCTTGTTCAAGGCATAACCGATGCTATCGGAAATGGAAGAATATCAGCTCTTGATTTGGCAGCAAATTACAAATCATTCGCAAATCAAATTAAAGAACTAACTAATCCAGAATTTTTAAAACTCGGAATGAGACTAACTGGAGTTGTTATTGAAAATCTTTCTCTTCCTGAAGAGGTTGAAAAATATCTTGATGAAAGAACAAAACTTGGAATGTTAGAAGATAGAATTGACACTTACACTCGAGTTAAAGCAGCTGACGCAATGGGTGATGCAGCAAAAAATGAAGGAAACGGCGGAATGGCAGGTCTTGGAATTGGACTCGGAAGCGGAACTGTTTTGGGTCAAATGTTTGCTCAAAGTATGGCAACAACTCCTGGACATAAAGTAACTCAACATACCAGAGAAGATGAAAAGGTTTGTAGTTGCGGAGCAGTTAATCCTGCAAAAGCAAAGTTCTGCACTGAATGCGGTTCAAAATTATCATTGAAAAGTTTCTGTTCTCATTGCGGAGCAGAAGTTAAAAAGAATGCGAAGTTCTGTTCAGATTGTGGCACAAAATTAAACTAGAATCTCAAATCACCAATTCAAGGAGAAATTATGAATATTATTGAAAAAAGAAAAAATCAACTTAGATTTATGGGAATTGTCATTTTGCTTTTAGGTTTAGCACTGTCTGTTGGTGGAGTTGTTTTGATTTTGAATTCCAACATCGGTGCAGATCTGAGTGTGTTAAAACTAATTTTTGGAATTGTTCTTGCAATTTTAGGAATTTCAGGAATTTCATTCGGGGTTTATTTTGTTTGGATTGCAAACTCACTTAAAGCAACAAAAGGATCAATCGCTGAAGACAATAGCCTTGCAAAAGGAACAGCCAATATGCACAAATGTGAAAACTGTGGAGAACAAGTTGAACCAGGCGTTAAAATTTGTGCTAAATGTGAAGAAAATTTAAAACCATAATAATGAAAAAAAGACATCGCTGATGTCTTTTTTCTGGTGCTCCAGTCAGGATTCGAACCCGAACTAATGCTTACGAAGTACTTTAACTTGAACCACTCTAACTTATGTATAACTCATCACTTTTTGTAAAAGCAATTAAAATTTCATACACTTTCTAAAATTTGCACCTTTCAACAAATTTGCGAGTGTTTAGCACTTACTGGGTGCTGCTTTAACTCTTGGGTGCCAAACGGGTGCCTTTTTACAAGCACTTAAACCTTTCGCAAACTCGGGTGCATTTCAAAATTTACTTTGTTAATTCAGTAATCAACGCAATTAGTTCTGGTATTTGATAAATTCCATGATACCCATCAAAATGATTGTACCCTTTTAAATACATATTTATTGTATTAAAATCTTTACTAAATCGAATAAACTTTTCTAGGTTTTTATCATCTTCATCAGAATATAATAAATAAATGTTCTTAAACTTGTTTGCATAGTCAAAATCAACTTGTTTTAGATATGCTTGATTTTTAACTTCTACAATGTAGTCAGTTCTTGAACTTGGATAATTATAAGTGGCTCCTGGTGCAACTGCTATATAATTGTTAGGAACAAAGTCATGTTCTCTACAAAATCTAATAAAATATGGATTTCCAATACTATGGCAAATTACTATTGAATCCACATTTAATTCTTTTGATTCTAAATACTTCGAAAGAATTTCATCAAACTTTTCATATCTGCTTTCAGCACGGATCGGGAACTTGGGCATAAAAACATTTAATTTGTCTTCAAATTTTTGTTTTACATCTTGTCCCCAAAATTTTAACGTGTCACCATTTAAGCTATGTATAATGAAAATATTTTTCATATCGGTAATGCTCCTATATTTTTATTATATCACACAACTTCAATATTTGCATAAATTTTAAATAAAAAACTGGAATCCATACTAAATTTCCAGTCTTAAAATATGGTGCTCCTGTCAGGATTCGAACCCGAACTAATGGTTCCGAAGACCATTGTGCTATCCATTACACCACAAGAGCAAATTGCGAATGGTCGATGAACCATTCTTAGAACAATCCTTCGATTGTGCCGTCGTCATTTAGTTTCATGTTTAAATAATTTGAACTTTTACCAAGACCAGGCATAAGCAACATGTTGCCAGCAATTGCAACAATCATTTTTGCCCCGCTTCGAATTTCAATATCGCTCACATGGAAAACAAAGTCATTTGGTGCGCCAAGTTTGTTTTTATCATCTGAAAATGAGAATTGTGTTTTTGCAATATTTATGAAAAATTCATTCATATTCATTTTGTTTGCTAGTTCTATTTTTTCGTTTGCATGTTCGCTGTATTCAACTTCTTTAGCTCCATAAATATTTTTTGCAATTTTTTCTATTTTAGTTTTGATTGAATCTGTTAATTCGTAAGTATATTTAAATTCGTTTTTCTTATTTGAAAGCGCAACAACTTTTTCAGTCAATTCAACGCAACCTTTTCCGCCTTCAGCAAACGCATTTGCAAAACAAGTTTCAACCTTTTCTTGCTCGCAAAGATTATACAATAAATCTAAATCTTCTTTATTGTCATCATTGTGCTTATTAATTGCAACAACAACATTCAATCCAAAAACATCTCTTAGATTTTGAATATGTTTTTTAATGTTTCCAAAACCCAAAGTTAAATCTCCATTGCCATGTTCTTTTGTAACTTTAACAACAACCACAAGAACAACACATTCTGGAGTTTTATCTAATAACCTTGTTTTAATATTTAAAAACTTTTCAGCTCCCAAATCACTTCCAAATCCAGCTTCTGTTACACAATAATCTGCCATGCTTAAAGCTGTTTTTGTTGCAATAACACTATTACAACCATGAGCAATATTTGCAAAAGGTCCTAGGTGAATCAACGTTTGTGTTTTTTCCACAGTTTCCACCATGTTGGGCTTGATTGCATCTTTAAGAAGAATTGCCATTGCATCTTGCGCTTTTAAGTCTCTTGCAAAAACTGGATTTCCGTTTTTGTCAAGAGCAACCAAAATGTTACCCAAATTTTCTTTTAAGTCTTTTAGGTTTTTGCTTAAACTTAAAATTGCCATAACTTCACTTGCAGCGGTTATATTGAATCCAGTCTTAATTTTTTCTCCACGAATAACGTATTCAATTTCTCTAAGACTTCTATCGTTAAGATCTAAACATCTTTTGTGAAAAATTTTATTAGTGTCAATGTTTAATTCGTTTCCTTGGAAAATGTGATTATCAATAATGGAAGAAAGTAAATTATTTGCCTGATCAATTGCATGGAAATCGCCAGTGAAATGAAGATTAATTTCATCACTAGGTTCAACTCGAGCTTTTCCACCGCCTGTTGCTCCGCCTTTAATTCCAAAAACAGGACCCATTGAAGGTTCTCTTAATGCTAAAACTGTTTTATTTCCGATTTGGTTAAGTGCATCAGCTAAACCAATTGAAATTGTTGTTTTGCCAATCCCCGTTTTGTTTGAAGTCATGGCCGTTACCAATATTAATTTTCCGTTCGACTCAAAACATGGTTCAACTTTTTTCATAGCACCTCCTTATATTTCTTACTTTAGTATAATAACGCAAATCTGATGTTTTGTCAAAACTAAACAATAAGTTTTTGCATATATCATATTATGAAAAGTTTATTTGAAAAAACAAAAATTTTAAGCAAAATTAAAAGATTAGTTTCAAACTCTCCAATTGTTGACATAACTTATAGTTACAATAATCACATTAGACACGTTTATTCTCAGCTTGGTTGGTTTTCATTAACCGGCAGTATTAAAGATCGGGTTGCTTATCAAATTTTTTATGACGGAATTAAGAATAATCAAATCAATTCAAACACAAAAGTTGTCGAAGTTTCAAGTGGAAACATGGGAATTTCTGTTTGTGCAATTGCCAACATGTTAAAGTTAGACACAACAATAATTATGCCAAAATCTATGAGCGAAGAAAGAAAAAAGTTAATTCAACTTTTTGGAGCAAAACTTGTTTTGGTTGATAATTTCATTGAAGCATTTAAGTTGTGTGAAGAATATGAAAAGAATGCTTACTTCTGCCCTCATCAATTTGAAAATGAATCCAACATAACGGCACATTACAATATTACAGGCAGAGAACTTTTTTCTAAAATTAAAAACAAAAACATTTCATCTTTTGTTTCGGGAATTGGAACAGCTGGAACTCTTATGGGAGCTGGCAAATTCTTAAAAGAAAAAATGGATTTAAAGATGTTTGCCATTGAACCAAAAAATGCTCCAATCTTAACAAAATCCTCACCCTTAAAAAAACATTCAATTCAAGGTTTGTCTGATGAAATTGTTCCAAAAATTTATGATGAAAATTTGGTAGATAGCATAATTCAAATTGAAGATAATGACGCAATTGCAATGAGTCAAAAGTTGTGCAATGAATTATCTTTGGGCGTTGGCGTTTCAGGTGGTGCAAACTTTTTGGGTTGCGTTTTAAGTGAAACAGATGCTGTCACAACTTTTGCAGACTCTAATAAAAAATATTTATCCACAAACCTTACACAAAATGTGCAAAGTAAACTTGTGGATAAAATTAAATTAATTAGTATTGAAATTTTATAAACTCAAATTTGGTTTTGGGGCCAAACTCATGTCTGCAATGCCAACTCCATCAACATAAGCATAATATGCAGCGCTTCCAATCATTGCGGCATTATCTGTGCAATACTCAAACTTTGGAACATAACATTCAATTCCATTTTCTTTTGATTTTTCGTTTAGTTCTTTTCTTAGTCTTGTGTTTGCACTAACTCCGCCAGCAACAACAATTTTGTTAAATCCGCTATCTTTGCAAGCTTTGATTGTTTTTTCAACAAGTTCATCAACAACCCATGTTTCAAAACTTGCGCAAATATCCGCCTTTGGAAGTTCTTGTTTTGCTTGTTCTAATTTGTGAACATAATTTATAACAGCCGTTTTCTTTCCACTAAAACTAAAATTATAACCAAGTGTGTCGTTTGGTTTCGCAAAAACAATATTTGCTTGTCCACTTTCTGCAAGCTTACTCACTTTCGGTCCACCAGGATAACCAAGACCTAAAACTCTTGCCACCTTATCAAAACATTCCCCAACAGCATCGTCAAGAGTGGTTCCAATTATTTCATGATGATTATAATCACTAACCTTAATAATTGCAGTGTGGCCACCGCTAACAAGTAAACAAATAAATGGTGGTTCAAGTTCAGGATATGTTAAATAATTTCCAGCAATATGCCCGTAAATATGATTAACAGCAATTAGTGGTTTTTTCGTTGCATAGCAAATACCTTTAGCATAACTTACACCAACCAAAAGAGATCCAATCAATCCCGCACCATAAGTTACGGCAACCGCATCAATATCTTTCAATTCGCATTTTGCTTCTTTTAGTGCAAGCGCAACAACGTTGTCTATTGCTGTTATGTGATTTCTGCTTGCAACTTCAGGAACAACACCGCCAAATCTTGTGTGAATATCAATTTGACTAGACACGATATTTGATAAACATTTTCTTCCATCAACAACAACCGAACAGCTTGTTTCATCACAACTAGATTCTATTGCTAAAATTTTAAAGTCTTTTTTCATGTTTTTATTATACAACATGAGTGGAATTTTTGCAAGTACAAATTTTTGTTTTTAAACTTAAAAATTTTTAAATAAAATTTAATAATCCTATAGACAAGTTAATTTTTTTGTGCTACAATGCGAAAAAGTGTAGGAGATTTTATGACAAATGCTGTTATTTTAGATTTTATGGGTGTAATTGCTGACTTTGATTGTATGCAATTGATCGCTGACACCCCATTAAACGATAAACTTGTTTCTGGCAAACTAATTTTTAGGTTGACAAAAAAGCTCGAACTTAAGAAGATTTTCAACATGTATAAATCTGGAAAAATCACTCAATCAGAATTAATAACACTCCTTGCTGGAAATGACAAACAGTTGAAATCAATAATTGCTAACATTCTCAAAAGAATACCCGATTATATCACACCAAATGAAAAAGTTATTGACCTCATGAGAGAATTAAAAAGTTGTGGAACCAAAGTTATCATATTGTCTAACACAATCCCTGAAACAGAATATGTTATAAAGAAATTTAAGTTGGAAGATTTATGTGATGATGTTGTTTGCTCAACTCAAGTTGGAATCACAAAACCAGATGCAAAAATATTCGAATATGTAATTCAAAAAAATAACCTTGATCCAATCAGAACAGTTTATATTGACGACTCTAAAAAGAATTTGATTGCAGCTGAAAAATTTGGAATTCAAACAGAAATTGTTAAAGGAAGTGAAGAAACCGCTTCTATTCTTGATGATTATAAATTCTATATTGATTTTATCAACAGTTGTTCTTCTGAAAACATATTTTATTAATTAAAAAAGTGGACATTGTTCCACTTTTTTTTAATTAATCTCTGCTATGTGATTTTTTTAAATATTCATTAATGAAAGGAGTTAAGTCCCCATCCATAACACCTTGAACATCGCTAGTTTCATAATCTGTTCTGTGATCTTTAACCATTGTGTATGGTTGGAAAACATAACTTCGAATTTGACTTCCCCACTCAATGCGTTTTAATTCACCTTTAATATCATTCATGTTCTGACGTTGTTTCTCTTCTTCCAACGCAACCAACTTACTCATCAAAATCTTCATTGCATTTTCTCTGTTTTGAAGTTGACTTCGTTCGTTTTGGCATGTAACAACAATTCCGGTTGGAATATGAGTTATTCTCACCGCTGTTTCAACTTTGTTAACATTTTGCCCACCAGCGCCACTGCTTCGATAAGTGTCAATTCTTAAATCTTCTTGTTTTATCTTAACATCGGTTTCTTTTGTTATTGATGGAACAACTTCAACTGAAGCAAAACTTGTGTGTCTTCTTTTGTTTGAATCAAAAGGACTAATTCTAACAAGTCTGTGAACACCCATCTCACTTTTTAATTTTCCGTAAGCATATTCTCCTTTAATCCAAATAACGATTGATTTAAGCCCAGCATCTCCACCATCAAGCTTATCAATTATTTCAAAACTAAATCCATTCTTGCCTGAATACATTTTATACATTCTTGCAAGCATAACTACCCAGTCTTGACTTTCTGTCCCGCCAGCCCCTGCATGAATAGTGATAATTGCATCATTGTTGTCATATTTTTCATCTAAAAGCGTTGTAACATTTAACACATCAACTTTTTCTTTTAGTTCCAACATTTCAGTAAAAGCAAGATTCAACAGTTCAAAATCTGTTTCTTTTTCCAAATCTTTAACAGTTTTTATAAGTTCAGTTATTTGAACTTGCAAAGTTTGAACAAGCGTGAATAAATCTTGCAATGCCTTAATATCTTTATTGGTTTGCATAGCATAATTCATATTGTTCCAAAAAGTTAAAGATTCTCTTTCCTTCATCAATTTATTAAGCTTTTCCTGATTCTCTTGCAAATGCAAACAAGATTTGGTAACCTCAAATTTTTCCACCAAATGATTTAATTCTTCACTTATGTTTTCTATATTCATATTTTGATTATAGCAAATCAATTTAATTTGCGCAATCGTTTTTAACATTTCAACTCTTTATGACAAACAACACAATTAGTTGAATCATTGACAAAAGCATAAATATTTGTTAATGTTTATTTAGGAGCAATTATGGACATTTTGGATATTTGGCAACACACAGAAAAATTCGAACAATTTGATTTTGCGGAACTTGATAAAAAAGTGCGATTTATTGAAGAGATGAGAAAAAAATATGACATTTATGATAAAGTTATCAAGGAGTTAAACAATCGAGTTGATATAGATTATATTAAAGATTCAGAATTAATAGAGGGTAACGAAATATTTGAGTTAAAAGATATTAGTTTTGATGAGGATTTTGAAGAACTATATGAAACGAACATTTTTGATAAACGAGTTAAGAATTCTTCAATTGACATATTTTTCTTTGGCAAATATAGTACCGTTATAAAAAATGGTAGACTTGTTATCTATCGCAAAGATCCTGAAACAAAAAAATTACATAAATTTACCTGTGTTATGCCAAAACACTTAAAGGCTTTAAAAAGTTCATTTGAAACAGCAAGAAAGGAATTATCATTATCTCAAGAAGGCATTCAAACTCCTTTAACCACAAAATTTATTGAAAAGAAACATGAAGAATTGTTTCAAGATTACATTCAAATTAACACTCGTCTTAATAAAATTCCTGGCGGTCCACACATTAAGCCAGAAGGTTATGGCAAGTTTAGAAGAACAATTTTAATTAATGGATCCAATCATGAATATAATGTTGAAGTTGAAGGATGTTCATGGACACCATCAAACAGTAATGTCGTTGGCGAAGAAATGTCCAAACTCGTGGAATATTATAATTCATCAACTCTTCATCCAATCATAAAAGCAGCAATATTTAAAGCCTGCTTTGTTAAAATTCATCCGTTTAGAGATGGTAATGGTCGCCTTTCAAGATTATTGTTGAACTATATGCTTATTCGCAATGGTTATCCAACTATTACTATCCGTGGAATTAGTAAAGAATCTTATTTTGAAGCGCTAGACACAGCCATTGAAAGCCAAAACTATAATAAATTGATGTCACTTATCATCAGAGAATTAAACCAAAGATGTAATCAATATTTATCATTAATGAAAAAATTAAACTTGGAAACATCTTTATCCGAAACATTAGACCCTCCAAAACAATTGATTTAGATTTAACTTCACATTGTTACGATTTTAACATAAAACAAAAAATCCCGATCAACTCGGGATTTTTATTTTATTTCTTAGTCACCGCTAAATGGTAACAAAGCAATGTTTCTAGCACGTTTAATAGCAGTTGTTAATTCTCTTTGGTGACGAGAACATGTTCCTGTTTGACGAGAAGAAACGATTTTACCTTTTTCAGTAACATATTTCTTTAATCTGTTAACATCTTTATAATCGATGAATTTCAAATTTTTATCTTCACAGAAAGCACAAACTTTCTTTTTGTTTTTATTGTGTTTGAAGAATCTTTTTTTATCTGCAACTTTTGCTGGTTTAACTTCAGCTTGTTGAACAACTTCTTCTTTAACTTCGTTTGACATATTTTTCTCCTTATTTTTTCTTAATAGAATTCGACTCTATATTAATTCAATGTTTAATTAACCATTCAAACAGTCAACAACAAATTGTGTTGCCATTAGAAAGGTAGGTTGTCATCATCAATTGGTTGAAGATCACTAACTGGTGAATTTCCAGCAATTCCCATACCGCCTTCATTGCTTCCGTCATTTGTTCCATCATTTCTTGATGTTAAGAATTCAACTTCGTCAGCAACGATATCAATTGAGAAACCTTTTGTTCCATCATTTCTGTCATAAGTTCTTGTTTGAATTGAACCTGAAACAGCAATTTTATTTCCTTTCTTTAAAAATCTTGCGCAGTTGTCAGCAGTTCCTCTCCATGCTGTGATGTTGAAGAAATCTGTGTCTCTTCCACCTTCAGCATTTGAAAATCTTCTACTAACAGCAATTGACATTCTGCAAACTGAAATTCCGCTTGTTGTTGTTGAAATTTCAGGATCTCTTGTCAAATTACCAATTAAATAAACTTTATTCATTTAAATCTCCTAAGTTTGTTTATTAAATTACTACTTAGCAACAATGATATATCTCATAATGTTGTTAGTGATTGAAAGTAAAGCTCCTAATCTGTTTGGAACTGCAGCATCAGCTGTGAAGTTAACCAAAACGTAGAAACCTTCACGTTTCTTGTTGATTTCATAAGCAAGCTTTCTGTTGCCAACTCTTTCAACTGATTCGATTTTACCATTTTCCTTTTCAATCATACCATTAACTTGAGCAATTAATGCTTCTTTTTCTTCATCAGTTGATTGGCTAGGAATGATGTACATCAATTCATAACTATTCATTTTTAACCTCCTTGTGGACTTGTGACCTAAAATTAGGTAAGGAACATGGCATTTTATCTCGACTTAGTTGACCATGTTTAGTTAAAAAACTTTTAACTGAGCGCATTATAACATAGTTATAAAAAAAAATCAAGCGGTATTTTGAAATTTTTATTCGTTCATTCACACCTGAATTTTAATGATATTTATTAAATTTTAATATCACACCTTGACATATGAAAATCATGTGCTATACTATAATTAAGGAGAATGTGTAATGTCTGATGAAAAAGAGCAAATTGTTCTAAAAAAAGTAATTGAACATTTTATTGCAGAAACAAACTTGTTTATTAGTGAATATTATGTCGAGGTTTTAGAAGAAAAATTAATATCTACCACTGTTTTTTTGCATGATTGCTCTTATTGGACAATCGATGAAAAAGAAGAAATAATCAATGAACTTAATAATTTGCAAGAAGCGCTTTTAGACCGAATTAAAGACCTAAATCCAGATTCCATTGTTGGCGAAGAAGAATTTGTAACCATAGACTAACAAAAAAGAACTCGAAGTGAGTTCTTTTTTTCTATAAACTTGTTATAACTTGAGCTTCTTTAATCCCGTGAATATATTTATTGTTTAATTCTTTAAAGGATTTCTTCTCTGATTCTATTCTCAATTCTTTTCCAATAATCTGAAGCTCTTTAATAACGCGATCAAAAACATATCTTTCCAAATCATTATCTTTTGCATGGTTAATAAGTTCACTATAAAGATAAATTATCATATCCATTTTATCTATGAAGAAAACATAACTTGCTTTTAAACTTTCAATTTCCCATCTATTTGCCTTCGTTTCTTCAATTGAGTGAATTTTACTTAGTATTCTTTTTGCTGTTCTTTGCCAACTTTTCCAACCTTCTTTTGCAGAAATCATGTCTTGAACGCTCATCATTTCCACTGGATTACTATTAAATTTTTTCATATTTCACCTCAAAACCATAGTATCATGATATGTTTATTTTGTCAATAGCAGGTTTTCTTTTTATGTAACGTCTTCCGCTAAGAAAATAGTTTTAAAGTTTTTATTTCTTTTATAAAGTTCTTTAAAAGTTCCAGAATCCGCAATTTCGCCATTTTCCAAGAAGAAAATTTTATCTACATTTTTAATTGTTGAAAGTCTGTGTGCAACAATTACAATTGTACTTTTACCCTTGATGTTATCAATGCTCTTTTTAACTTTGTTTTGTGCAAGGTTATCCAAACTGCTTGTGCTTTCATCAAACAAAATAATTGGAGACTTCCTAAGCATTGCGCGCGCAATGGCGAGACGTTGTTTTTGTCCTCCAGATAGTTTAATTCCGCTTTCACCAACTTTTGTTTCAATTCCATCTGGCAATTCTTTAATGAAATCTTCCAACGCACTTTCTCTTATTGCAGTGTCAATTTCTTCATCTGTTGCATCTGGTTTTGCGAGCGTTAGATTTTCTTTTATTGTCATATCGAAAATATATGGGAACTGATTAACCATTGAAATTGAATTTCTAATGGTTTGTTTGTTTAATTTCTGAATATCAACTCCATCTATTAAAACCTTCCCTTTATCAACATCATACATTTTACTTATCAAATTTAAAATTGTTGATTTACCACTTCCTGAAACCCCAACAAATGCAACAGTTGTGTTTGGATCTATTTCAAAGTTTAAATTTTCAAAAACTTTTTTCTTGCCCGTTTCAATACGTCTCTTAACTCTAGTTTTAACTCTCTGTTTCTTGTTTGCTTTAATTTCTGCCAGAACCTCTTGTTCTGTTTTTTCCTTATATTCAGTGTAAGCAAAACTCACTTTGCTAAATTTAATTTTACCTTTAACATTCTTTAATTCTTTTGTTCCAAATCTTTCGAGTTCATATTCATCATCTTCGTAAAGTTCACTAATACGTGAAACAGCCAAATCAATTTCTGCAGAAAAGTCGCTAAAGTCAGTTAAAATGTTTGCCATGTAATTAATTTCATATCTATTTGTGTAAATGATCATGAACGATGCAAGTGTTAATATTCCAAGGTGCGTTTGCCATAACCCAACAACCAACAATAATGATATTAGCGAATTGACAAAAATCATTCTAAAGGTTGTAAATCTTCTATTAACAACAGATAAATATATGCTTTGATTTGCTTGATCATTAGTTGATTTAACCACATTTTCTTTAAGTTTTGTTTCCAAATTTAGTGACTTAATATCTTTTTGGCTTCGAACAATTTCATTTAAAAGACCACCTGTAACTTCATTATACTTCAAAAGTTTTTTACGATTTCTTTTAAATATTTTTCTCCTACATTTTTCAACTGAAAACACAACAACTATTCCTGCAATTCCAATTAATCCAACAATCCAGCTTATAATCGTTATGTAACCAATCATAATAAGAGCTGTTATAATTTGTTGAAGGTAACTAACAAAACTATAAATCTTATCAAAAATTATTGTCGGATCACTTGATATTCTTTGCGTGAAATTGGAAGTTTTGTGATCGGTGTAAGCTTTATCTGCAATTTTAAAAGCTTGAACAGCAATATCAACACGCATTGCATTTATAATTTTATTTGAAAGTCTAAAATATATATTGCTTCTTAGGTGTCCCAACAAGTTGGAAAAGACCATAACTGCAAGCATTATTAAAAGTTGTTTTATTGCGAGCATATATAATGAAGAAGAAACGTTAGCCAAAATGTATGCTCCAAAGATTCCATAAAAAGTTTGAATTCCAATATCAACAAACGATAATATCATCCAAAACATTATCATCCATTTATGTTTCTTAAAATATGGCCAAAAATTAAACCTATTAGTTTTCTCTTTTGTTTTAACCATCAATCCCCCTTAAATTCAGATATGATTATAAATCATAAATTATTTAAAAGTCAATATATAAATAAAAATAAAGTTAACTTTATTTTCAATTTAAACCATTTTAAATGCTGCATTATAGATTTTATTTGAGGCAATCACACTAAATTCTCTTATTTTTTTATTTACATTTTAGAATTTTTGTGATATAACTATTAACATATTAGGAGATTATTATGAAAATTTCATTAGATGACATAGTCCCTTCAAACTTCATAGAAGAAGAAATTTTGGAAGATTTGAAAGCTGGAAGAAGCAAAGAAGTTATCACTCGTTGTCCTCCAGAACCAAGTGGTTATTGGCATATTGGTCACTGCAAAGCGTGGATGATCGATTTTGAAACTGCAATCAAATTTGGCGGTTACACTTATCTTAGAATGGACGACACAAATCCAAGTCGTGAACAGGGTGAATTTGCAGATAGTTACATGTCAGATTTGGCTTGGCTTGGTTACACACCAAAAGCAATGATCTATGCAAGCGAATCGTATTTCGATAAAATTTATGAAATTGCAGAAAAAATGATTATGCAAGGAGATGCTTATGTTGATGAACTAACTCAAGAGCAACAACTCAAGATGAAAGGAACATTAACAGAACCAGGAACCAACAGTCCTTATCGAGATCGCCCAGCAGAAGAAAGTTTAAGATTATTTAGAGAAATGCGTGATGGAAAATATCCTGACGGATCATTAACTTTGCGCGCAAAAATTGACATGTCTCATCCTAATATTTTGATGAGAGATCCATTAATGTATAAAATATCTCGTGAGCATCACTACAAAACAGGAAATAAATGGTGCATTTATCCACTCTACGACTTTGCCCACCCAATGGAAGATGCTTTAGAAGGTGTAACTTATAGTCTTTGTGACATAACATTTAGAGTGCATCGTGAAGTTTATGAATGGTTTATGGATCATGGATGGAACAAACCATATGCTCCAAAACAACGAGAATTTTCAACATTGAATTTGGAAAACGTTCTTCTTGGCAAAAGATATCTTAAAGCTTTAGTTAATGAAAAGAAAGTGTTGGGTTGGGATGATCCAAGATTTATGACAATCGTTGGAATGAAAAGACGTGGTTATACTGCCGATGGTGTTAAAAACTTCATTCGTAGTTGCGGTGTTGTTGCAAGTGAAAGCACAATTCCTTTCAGCGCATTAGAGTTCCATATTCGTGATGATTTGAATAAAGTTGCAAATCGTGCAATGGTTGTTCTCGATCCTTTAAAAGTGATTATAACAAACTTAGATGAAAATCAAGTTATTGAATGTTCAGTTCAAAACAATCCAAATGATGAAAACTCTGGAAATCACACAATGTTATTCACTCGTGAAATCTACATTGAACAGGAAGATTTCTCATTAAACCCACCTCCAAAATACAATCGTCTTGTTGAAGGTGGTTTGGTTAGACTAAAAGGTGCATATATTATCCGTTGCAACAAAGTTGTTTACAAAGACAATGGCGAAATTGATCATTTGGAATGTGAATATATTGAAGGCACAAAAAGCGGTGAAGACAACAGCGGAATCAAGGTGAAAGGAACAGTTCATTTTGTTTCTAGTAAAAATTGTTTTGAATGCACAATAAGAAATTTCAAAAATTTAGTTAAAAATGAATATAAATGGCCTTCTAAAGCACTATCAGAAGGTGCCTCAATTGATGAAATTTTGGAAGAAGACTCATTGATAGAAACAAAAGCACTTGCTGAAAATTATTTAAAAACAGCTAAACCTTACGACAAATTCCAGTTCGTTAGAAAAGGTTATTATTGTATGGACAAGGACTCAACAGAAAACAATATCATTTTCAACTCAACAATTTCCTTAAAAGATGGTTTTAAAAACAAGCAATAATTTGCTTGTTTTTTTCTGTTTATAATCTACAAATTGATTTTACTTTTTGTTTTTTTGTGGTATAATATTCATCGATGAAATTAAACAAAACTCGCATCTTAAAAAATATTATTAGTTCAATTTTGGTTGTTCTAATTTTTGTTTTTTGTTTTATAACCATTGTAAATACCACAATGAAATGTTTATATATCAAGACTTATGTTCGTGGATTCTCAATGCGTCCAACAATCAATTTAAACGTCGATGATCCCGAATCAAAAGGTGACACAATCTATATCAATCAATATTCTTCATTCACTCGTGGAGATATAGTTGTTGCGAAACCTGATTGGCATTCAAAACATATTATTAAAAGAGTTGTTGGTATGCCTGGCGACAAGGTTGAAATTAAAGATTTGGAAAACTGTTATGGGGTTTTCGTAAATGATGAACTTCTTTACACTAAAGAAAAAAACACTGATCCTGGAATAATTGGCACATCTGGAAGCATTGCCTATTTTGAAAATTATAAAAAGTTTTTAAACAATTCGGAATTTCAAAAATACGTTATAAATGATAATGGAAATAAATACATCCAATTGGGATATAACGATTATTTCTTGATGGGAGATAATTGGGGACATACAACTGATAGCATTGAAAAAGGACCAATGAAAGGTGAAGAAATTGTTGGAAAAGTTGATTTTATTATCGATGCAAAAAACGATAATGTTTTATCTCCAATATTTATGTTTTTGAAAAAAATATTTTCTTTTAGCTAGTCATATTAAAAAACAAAATTATTAAAAAATATCAATAAACACACTAAAAATAAGCGTTTTGCTTATTTTTTTATTTATTTTTTATTATTTTTTTTATTTTTTATTATTATTTAATTACATATTTTTATTAAACTTACAAATAATTTTTTAAAAGGAGTTGGTTATGAAAAGTTTAAAAAATAAAATTTTAATAAAAATGTCAGCTTTAATTTTAATGATCGTTACACTATCATTAATTTTTGTTCCAAAACAAAATTTTATCGTTGATGCAAATTTTGAAACTAAGCTTGATCACAAATCAAGTGTTTTAATTGAGTATAAAACTGGTAAAATTTTAGTTGACAATAATGCCAATTTGCAACTTCCAATTGCAAGCGTTACAAAACTTATGACAATTCTTTTAACTTTGGAAGAAATTGATTCGGGAAGAATTAAAACAACAGATAGAATTACCGTGAGCGAAAACGCAAGTGGAATGGGTGGAAGTCAAATTTTCTTAGAAACAAATGGAGAATATGAAATTGGTGAACTTTTAAAATCTGTTATTGTTTGCAGTGCCAATGATAGTTCTGTAGCTCTTGCCGAACACATTTCGGGAAGTGAAAAAAACTTTGTTAAACTTATGAATGAAAAAGCGAGCGAATTAAATCTTGTAAACACCAATTATGCGAATTGCACCGGTCTTCCAACAAATGAGGGCTATTCTTCTGCTTATGATCAAGCCGTTGTTTTAGGGCATGTTCTTTCTTATGATTTATATCACAAATTTTCTTCAATATGGATGGAAGACTTCTCACATCCAGAAGGAAGAACAACTCAAATGACAAACACTAATAAACTTTCAAGATTTTATGAAGGTTGCATTGGCGGAAAAACAGGTTCAACAAATCAAGCAAAATTTTGTTTGGCTGTTGGGGCAGAACGAAATGGTATGAAACTCATTTCTGTAGTTTTAGGCGCCAACAATAGTAACGATAGATTTAAACTTTCTAGTGATTTACTAAATCATGGTTTTGCCAATTTTGAAAGCCAAACAATTTTTAGCAACAAAAATTTACTCGACAAAACAATAAGAATTAAAAATAGTAAAAATAACATAACCCTCAAAGCTGAAAGAGAATATTCAATTATTGTTAACAAGAATGAAAAACCCAATTACTCTTTTGTATTTCATCTCCCTGATCAATTAAAAAAAGTTAATGAAAATGAAATTGTTGGAAATGTTGAAATAGTTATTGATGGTATTGTTGTTGACACAATTAACATTTTAAGTTGCAATACTTATTATGAACCAACAGTTTGGGACAACTTCAAAGAAATAATCAGCACTTAACCTTCATTTATCACAAAAACACAAAATTCATTTGTGTTTTTTCATTGTTCCCACTTGACAATTTCGACATTTCATGTTATAAAATTAATCACTGAATTTAAGGAGATTATCATGACAATCAAACAAATTGAAACAGCAATTGCAGATGGCAACATTCCTGAAAATAAAGTTGGAAAATGGGAATTGGTTATTGCTGCAACAAAATCATTTGCAAAAACAATCCAAGATGATTTAAATGGCATTAAAATGCACAATGAAGAAACTGTTAAGTTCTTAAAAAGCAAACATTTTAAGGATGCTCTTCTTGATGCAATTCTTTATTCTTTAGAATATAAAGAAACATCAAACCCATTAAAACGTGAGGAACTTAAACTTTTGAAAAACAAAAAAGCAACTCATGCACACTATTTAGATGTTTGTGAAAAACTTTCAGCAGGCATTATTCATGCAATCGGCGTTAGCGACGAAGATGATGACACCATCAATTTAATGCTTCAAGAAGTTATTTGCCGCTATATTGTTGAATTAGAAAGTAAACTTGCTAAAAATCAATAAACAAAAAACACAGAAATTTTCTGTGTTTTTTGTTTATCTATTTAACATTGATAATAGCTTTAATTCTTCTAACACCAGATGAAACAGCTTCTTGTTTTGCAATCTTAAAGTTAACAAGTTCGCTTGTGTTTTTTACGTGCGGACCACCACAAATTTGGAAATCAACATCACCAATTTTATAAACTGAAACAACTTCATCTTCTTCAGCTTTATGAATTCCATAACCGCCTTGTGATTTTGCATCTTTCAATGTCATTTCACATCTCTCAACAGGAATTGATTTCTTGATTGCATCGTTTACCAAGTCTTCAAGTTGTTTAACTTCTTCATCAGAAAGCTTTCTATCGAAGTTGAAGTCAAAACGCAATCTTTCACTTGTAATGTTGCTTCCCTTTTGCTCAATCTGATTGCCAAATAATTTTCTTAAACTTGCAAGCAATAGGTGACATGCCGTGTGCAATCTAACTGTTTCTTCGCCGTTATCAGCAAGTCCTCCTTTGAATGCTCCAGCACTTGCTGTTCTTGCTAGTTCTTGATGTTGACGGAAAGCTTCATCAAAACCATCTTTATCAACAACAAAACCTTTTTCGCTTGCCATTTCAATTGTCATTTCAATTGGAAAACCAAAGGTGTCAAACAATCTGAAAGCAGATTTTCCGTTTATTATTTTTTCTTCAACATAATCTGGATTTGATTGTTTCATAAATTGATTTTTTCTTTCAATTCCATTAACAACCTTTTCAAATTCTTTATTACCCAAAGCAAGAGCCTTATTAAATTTTTCAATTTCACGATTGAGTTCTGTTAAAATAAATTCTTCTTTTTCAAGCAATCTTGGATATGTTTCATTATAAATTTTTTCAATAAATATTTTAGCAATGTTGGAAAGTTCAACAAGATTTAAGTTGATTTCATTTGCATATCTAACCGCACGACGAATGAGTCTTCTTAAAATATATCCCGCCCCAATATTACTTGGCAAAATTCCATTAACATCACCAATTAACATAACACTTGTTCTAATATGATCAGCAACAATTCTCATTGCTCTAGTTTGTTTTTCATTTTCTCCATATGAAATGTTTAAAGCATTTTCCATATGATTGATAACATCAATATATAGATCTGTTCTGTAAACATCTCCAGTATTATTCAAGAAAACTAGAAGTCTTTCCAAACCCCAACCCGTGTCAACATTTTTTTGTTTAAGTGGAATATATTCATTATCTGAAATTCTTTCATATTGCATGAAAACATCATTTCCAATTTCCACAAATCTTCCACAATCACAACTTGGATTGCAGTTTGGACCACAACAATGTTTATCTGTTATATAAAACATTTCACTATCTGGTCCACATGGTCCACGTTCTAACTCCCACCAGTTATCCTTCTTTGGCAAAAAGTATATATTTTCTTTTTTTATTCCACTTTCTTCTCTATATTTTGCTGTTTCATCGTCTCTTGGCACATCTTCATTTCCAGCAAAACAAGTAACAGCAATGCGTTCCGGAGCAAATTTTAAAACTTGAGTTAGCAATTCATAACTCCATTTAGTCCTATCTTTTTTGAAATAATCTCCCAAACTCCAACTACCCAACATTTCAAAAAAAGTACAATGGCTAGAATCTCCAACCTCTTCAATATCAACAGTTCTAACACAACCTTGAACATTACAAAGTCTTGTTCCCATTGGATGTTTTTTACCCAACAAATATGGCATAAGTGGTTGCATACCTGCAACGTTAAACATAACACCTGTTGTTCCATCACCAATCAATGATACTGCCCCACAATCCACATGCCCACGTTCTTTATAAAATTCCAACCATTCTTTTCTTAGTTGTTTACTTGTAAATTTAAATTCCATAATTTTCCCTTTTTAACTCGTTTATTTTACACTTTAATTGTAATTTAGTCAAGATGTCTTGATGTATTTCATCAATTGATTTTATATCACCATTTTGTACACAATTAATAACAATCCAATCAAACTTTTTCGCAACATATTTTGCTTTTTCATATGCATTTATTAAATGACTGTCATCCTTTTCCAATATGTCTTTATCTTGACCGTTCTTAAGTTTACTTCTTTGTCTTGCCAATCTCATACTTATTTCAACAGGTACATTTAAAAACAATGTTATATCTGGCTTTGGAAGATGCAATTTCCCATATTCAAAATCAGCAATCCAATCTAAGAATTTATCCAACTCTTCTTGATCTTCAATTTTTGTTGATTGATGAATCATATTACTTGGAACATATCTATCAAATAGAATAAAATCATAATCCTCGATATTAATTTTGTTCATTGTTGCAAACCTATCCACTGCGTATAACGCACTAGCCTGGTAACAACTAACATCTGAAGAATTCTCTCCAAACTCTCCTCGCAAATACATTTTCACCAAAGCAGATGACTCACTATCGTAATTGGGAAAACTAATTTTCTTAACCTTATAACCCATTTCAATCAAATCGTTAAACAACAAATCCGTTTGAGTTTTCTTACCACAACCATCAGTTCCTTCAATATCGATTATAACCATAATTTTTCTCCTGCTTTATTTTAACATATTTTAAAAATTATTCAAAGCATTTGATATTGAACAATTTATTATTGATTTTGTTATTTTTAGAAATTCTGTAATACCATTGACAAACTAAATTATAAATATTAATATATTAATATGAATAAAGTTGGAAAATACATTATAATTTCGCTTTTATTACTGCTAGGATTAGGTTGTGTTGGGATCCTATACTTATTTTTCATCCCAAATTCAACGTTGTTTAATATCACTTATATAAATCTAAACGACAGAATAAAGTCTCTTTCTTATAATGTTTCTGCATCTTCTATTAACCAAATAAAAATCAATTCAAGATCATATGATTTGAACATTGTTCCGGTTGAAAATAGTGAAATTTCACTTGAAATGTATACTAATAGCTTTGGTTTTGTTTTTGTTGAAAATTCTAATTTTAAAATAGTATCAGCATTGGAAAACGGAATATTAACATTTGATATTGATGAACCACATGGTTTTGCAACAACAAACAATTCATATATAAATTTATCAATCCCAAAAGATCACCCTATTAGTTTGGATTTAACAAATAAAAACTCATCAATCTCAATCAGTTCAAAATCTTTAATTTTAAACAATTTATCATACTCAACAAACGCAGGTGAATTCAATTTCTTTGAAGGTAAAATTAATGGAAATTTGAATTTGAAAATTGATAAAGGTTCCTTTAATATCTCCAAAAACGTTGAAACAAACTCAAATAATATTCAATTAGGTTTAACAAAAGGTAAATTCAACGCAGCAGATTCATCATTTGGAAATATTACAGTAACAGAAAATCAACGAGGAGTTATCTCAGTTTTAGAATGCGTAAATTTTTACCATAACAGCGAACATGCAATCTCAGCTGGCGGACAAATTAATATTGGAACTTTATCACAAACAACATTAAGATCAAGCGACACAAAGGTAAGCATCAAGAATGTAACCTATGCTAACATTGATTTAACTGGTGCAGGCGATGTGTTTATTGATAAAGTAATGGGTTACTCACCAATATCAACAACTTCTGGAAATATAATCATTAATAATTCTCATGCAGAGATAAGTGCACACACAACTTCTGGAAATATCACAATTAAAAATGCAATGAAAACTGTAAGTATCAGAACTATAAGTGGAACTGCAAATGTTTCATTCAGTGAAGATGCTGAAAAACACACAAGCACTAACAGATCAAGAGTGCTACATGCAAACATCCACAATGGAACGTTAAATGCAAGCGGTGTTGAGCATATCGGACATGCCGATCAAAACAATTCAGAAAATATTATTGGAATAACAATAACAGGAAATGGTAGTGTTAACTTAACAATGAATGACGTTAGCGGAAGTAACTCAATTTATGGAAATGACGGGAATGTAAATATTGTTATTAATGACACCTCAGATTATATTCTAAACACATCAACTTCAACAGGTAACGTTAGAGTTAACTTAAAACAAATTAGTGAATCTGGTGGTTACAGAACAAAAACAGCAACAACCACAAACGTTAATTGCAACTCATCTTCAAACAATCTCAACGTTTCAACAAATGCTGGAAATTTAACCATTCTTGACTCATTAATGTATCAATATGGATTTTAAAAATAAGAACCAGACGGTTCTTATTTTTTATTGAGTTATCAATCTAAATAAGCTTGTTGCCAAAATACAATAGTATTCCATTATAAATTGCATTTATCATCTTTTCTTTATATTCATCACTATTTAACATCCTCTCTTCTTCAGGATTGGACAAAAAGCCACACTCTATCAAAACAGCTGAATAATAATTGCAATTTAAAATAAAATAATCCCCAACTTTTGAAGTTGAAAGCTTTGCATCACATTCACTTTTTAAAGAGCTTTGAATCATATCTGCACAAAACCTTCCAGAAGCATCACCCTTCCTATAATAAGTTGTTGCCCCTTTTGCGGATGGATTTGAAAAACTATTCATATGCAAACTGATCACGAGATTTGGATTAGCTTTTTTTATTATTTCATATCTAGCATTCATATCGCTAGTCTTTTTATTTTTTGCAAATTCAGAATATAATCCATCATCATTTTTTCTTGTTAAAACAACTTTATATCCATTTGCAACCAACTTTTCTTTTAATAGCAACACATACTCTAAATTTATATCTTTCTCTATTGTTCCATTAACACCAACACTGCCACCATCTCTGCCACCATGTCCCGCATCTAAAACTATTGTTATACCATTAAATTGCGAAACCCTATTATAAACCACCTGAGAATAAACACTTGTTAAAACACAAATTAATAGCAAAAAACACCCTAGCGCAACACATTTTTTTACAATTATTTTCATAAAATAAGATATGATACACAACTTAATTTATAACCAATCTCTTTGGAGGTTAACAATAAATAAGTGTCGTATTTTGACTTACCCACATAAAATTTCGACTTTTCCACACGTTTTGGCGAGTTATCCACAGAGTTATCCACAGCCTGTGGATAACTTTAGCACATTTGTTCGTATATTTACAATATATGCTTAATTTTCGTTTTAAAATGCAAATAAAATGTAGTATAATAATTAAATGAATAATTACGAATCATTAAAACAGATATCAAACTACAAGTCAATATGTTTAATAGGCCACACCTCACCAGATGCAGATGCTTTCGCTAGCATGGTTGTTTTGAAAAACTTCCTAACAAAAGTTTTTCAATTTGAAACAATTGACCTATTTGCAGAGTGTTCCAAGATACCCCATCAATACAAGACACTTATCGGCAACGACAATGTAAACGGTCCAACAAAAATGTATGATGTTGCAATTATGATGGATAGTCCAAACACTGAAAGATTGGGAATTTATAAGACATTATTTGACGACGCAAAACTTAAATTCGTCATTGATCATCATCAAACAAATCTTTATCAGGGTGATTTCAACATTGTTGAAAAACAAGGTTCAACATGCGAAATTGTGTTTCAGATTCTAAAAGAATTTAATTACGAATTAACACAAATTGATAAAGAACTTATTTATTCGGGAATCATAACAGACACCAACAATTTCACTGTTGGAAATTTTAATTCAAAAACATTTTCAATGGTTGCAGAATTTATTGATGATATTGATAACGAGGCCATATACAATCAATTCTTTAGAAACAACTCTCTTAAAAATATGCAACTTCTTGCAACAGCAATTGATAATATTTCAGTTTTCAATCAAGATCAAGTTATAATATCACACCTATCAAAAGATGAAACAACAAAATTAAATGCAAAGTTTGATGATTTTGTCGGAATAATTAACAAATTGGCAACAATAAACAATTGCAAATTGGTATGTTTTATTTATCCCAAAGGTGACAATTATTATGTTAGTTTAAGATCTCGACAAGGATTGAAAATTTCTCATATTGCAAAAAACAATGGCGGAGGTGGTCACGATGGAGCAGCCGCCTTTATGTCAAATTTAAGCATTGAAGAAATTAAGAAATTGATATTACACGAATTTCAAAAACTATTATAAAACCACAAATTTTTATAGTTATTTTAAAAAACACAAAAAATGAGCGCCCACTATTTAATTACATGCGCTCATTTTTTATGTTTGCTAACGCAAAACTATGTCATAAATTCTATCGAGATCATCTTGAGAGTAATAATCAATATAAATTCTACCCTTTCTGTCGTTACCGATAACAGAAACTTTAGTTCCTAATTTACGTTGCAACTCGCCGATAAAATCTTGAAGTTCATCACTTGGGAGTTTTGGAGCTTTCTTTTTCTTTTTATTTCCAAGAATAGCCTCAACCTCTTTTTCAAGATCTCTAACTGTTAACTTATCTTTAGCAATTTTCTTAGCCAAAATTACTTGTGTGGCATAATCTTCAATTGAAGCTAAAATTTTTGCATGGCCAAATGAAACCCTTCCCCTCTCAACTAAATCCAAAACCTCTGGATACAATGTTAAAATTCTTAAAGAGTTAGCAACGGCGGAGCGCGATTTTCCAAGACGCTCAGCAACCTTTTCTTGCGTCATCCCAAACTCTTCCATTAATTGTTTTATTCCTTTTGAAATTTCAACCGGATTTAAATCTTCTCTTTGCAAATTCTCTATTATTGCTATTTCAGCCACTTGTTTACTTGAATATTTTTTAATGATAACATCAATTTCTTGCAAGCCACAAATTTTACTCGCCCTAAATCTTCTTTCTCCAGCTATTATCATGTAGCCGTCATCCATTTCATTTACTATGATTGGCTGAATTAAACCATGAATTCTAATGCTTTCAGCCAACTCATTCAAACTTTCCTTATCAAAATTTTTTCTTGGCTGATTTGGATTTGTATATATTTTGTTTATATCAATTTTTTGAACATCTCCACTGCGCATTTCATATTTTGTTATAGATTGTTCTTTTTTCTCAGTTTTCACTTCTTCATCATAAACTTTCAATAAACTGTCTAAACCTCTACCAAGTCCCATTTTCATAATAAACCTCCAAGAATGTTCCACGTGGAACATTTTATATTATTAGTATACAATTTTAATCAATGCATGTCAATTATTTTTGCAGTATAATTTACTATATTATAAATTTCTATTCTAAAGTCCTTTATCATGCTTCTTTAATTAAAAAATTGTTCCACGTGGAACAATTTTTTAAAACAAATATGTTTTTTCTTAAAAAATGAGGTTTTTAAGT
>JAZLCR010000025.1:0-32431 GCA_045614345.1 Candidatus Onthoplasma sp. | reverse complement strand
CCGAAACGTTGACCACCGAGTTGACTACGTCCACCAAGAGGTTGTTGAGTGATAAGTGCATATGTTCCAATTCCACGAGCGTGAATCTTATCTTCAACCATGTGGTCAAGTTTTAACATATACATCACACCAACTGAAGTTTTGTTTTCAAATGGAAGACCTGTTCTTCCATCATAAAGTTGCATTTTTCCGTCTTCTGGAAGACCATTTTGACGAAGTAGTTCTTGAATTTCTTCTCTTGTTGCACCATCGAATCCTGGAGAAGCCACTTTCCAATCTAAATGCTTAGCAGCAAGACCTAAGTGGATTTCCATCAATTGTGATAAGTTCATACGTGAAGGAACACCAAGTGGGTTCAAACAGATATCAACTGTTTCACCATTTGCCATATATGGCATATCGCATTCTGGAACAACAACTGAGATAACACCTTTGTTTCCATAACGACCAGCAAGTTTATCACCAACTTGAAGCACACGCTTTTGGGCGATGAGAACTTTAACCATCATGTTAACACCGGCATCAAGTTCGTCTTTGTTCTTTCTACTTAAAATTTCAATTCCAACAACAACACCTTCTTCACCATGTTTAACTTTCAAAGATGTATTTTTAACTTCTTTAGTTTTTTCACCGAAGATTGCTTTAAGAAGTCTTTCTTCTGGAGTTAAGTCTGTTTCACCTTTTGGAGTAACTTTACCAACAAGGATATCACCAACTTTAACTTCTGTGCCAATTCTAACAATTCCGTTTTCATCCAAGTTACGAAGAGCATCTTCACCAACACCTGGAATATCACGAGTTATTTCTTCATCTCCAAGTTTTGTTGCTCTTGCTTCAGTTTTAACTTGTTGAATCGCAATTGAAGTGTAAGCATCTTCTCTAACAACTCTTTGGTTAACCAAAATAGCGTCTTCGAAATTGAATCCATCCCAGTTGATGAATGCAACTGTCATATTCTTACCTAACGCAACTTCACCTTTGTCTGTTGAAGGACCATCAGCAAGAACATCACCAGCTTTAACTTTTTCACCCTTCTTAACGATTGGTTTTTGGTTGAAGCAAGCTTTTTCATTTGTTCTTTCAAACTTTCTTAAATTATGATTAACAATGCTTCCATCTGCATATTCCATTGTAATATAATCAGCAGAAACATATTTAACAACACCATCTTGTTCTGCAAGCACCATAGCACCTGAGTCAACAGCTATTTTGTGTTCAACACCAGTACCAACAATTGGGCTGTCAGCTTTAAGAACTGGAACTGCTTGACATTGCATGTTTGATCCCATGAGCGCACGGTTACCTGGGCTGTGGTTAACAAACGGAATCAAGCTTGCACCAATTGAAAGTTCTTGACGAGGGCTAATTTCAACATAATCAATCACGCTTGAATCAACACGTTCTGCAAGACCATTGTGACGACATTCAACAAGACCTGACTTAATAGTTTTGTCATCATTAAGTTCAATTGTTGCTTGTCCAATATAATGACCACGTTCTTCATCGGCCATTAAGAATTCAAGTTCATCTGTAACTCTACCTTTGCTGTCAACTTTTCTATATGGAGTTTCAATGAAACCATACATGTTAACTCTAGCAAATTGAGCAAGAGAAGTCATCAAACCGATTGGTTGACCTTCTGGAGTTTCAACAAGACAAATACGGCCATAGTGAGATGGGTTAACGTCACGAACTTCAACTGTTGCACGTTCTTTTTTAACACCACCCGGACCAAATGAACTTAAACGACGTTTATGACGAAGACTTGCGGCTGGGTTGATTTGATCCATCAATGCTGACAATTGGCTTGTTGCCATAAATTCTTTAAACACCTTGTTGATGTGACGAGCATTTACGATTTGGCTTGGTGTGATATCTGTTAAATCACGAGATTGCAAACTTTCTCTAACTTGAGTTTGAAGTTTTGTCATACCACGACGGAATTCATCACGAAGAAGTTCACCACTTGTTGCAACTCTTCTCATCGACAAGTTATCAATTTCATCAGTTTCACCGATTCCATCGATTAAGTTCAAGTGATAACTTACTGTTGCAATAACGTCATCCAAAGTGATTTGTCTGTCTTCAAGTTTTCTAACGTTTTCCCTGATTGCGTTTTTGATTGCTTCTTCATCGCCTTTGTTAGCTTTCAAAATCTCATCAAGAAGTGGAAGGTAAACGAGTTCTGTTATTCCAAACTCTTCTGGGTTTAATTTTGCATAAGCTTTAAGGTTAACACGATTGTTACCAACAACCCTAACAGTTTTGTCTTCAACTATGATGTCAACTGAGTTAACACCAGCGTTTTGAATTGCCCAAGCTGTTTGTTTATCGATAAATTCACCAGCTGAAACGTAAACTTTCTTTCCAACTTTAACATCAGCTGCTGCAATTTGATCTGTGATACGATTTGCAAGAGACAACTTTTTGTTGAGTTTGAAACGACCAACTTTTTCAAGATTATAATGTTGAGGGTTGAAGAAACGGTCGTTGATGTAACTTAAAGTGTTATCTGGGTTTGGAATTTCACCTGGACGAGTTCTTCTTCCAAATTCAATAAGCGCATCTTCTTGAGTGATTTGAGGTTCTTTTTCCAAAGTGTTAACAATGAATGGATGATTTCCATAAATTTGTAACAATTCTTCATTTGTGTAACCAAAACATTTAAGAAGAACACCAAGACTCATTTTATATTTTCTTTCAACAATTGCTCTTAAAGTGTCGCCAGCAACTTGTTCAGTTTGGATCCACATACCATAACTTGGTTGAATTGCGCCTTGATAATCCATACGACCATATTTGTTGATTTCTCCAGCGAAGATTGCGCCTGGAGATTTGATCAATTGGTTAAGAACAACTCTTTCAACCCCGTTGCAAATGAAACCGCCGTCCTTAGACATGTAAGGAATGTCTCCCAAGAAAACTTCTTGATCCATAATTTGACCAGTTTCCTTAACGAGCAAGCGAACATTCACTTTGAGCGGAACAGTGTAAGATGTTTGTTTAACCTTACATTCAGACCAAGAATATTTAGGCGTTTTGTCAATTGAATAACCCAAAAAAGACAACTCAGCTTTGTTTGAGTAGTCTATGATTGGATTAAATTCATTCAAAATCTCCCCAATATCTTCTTCCAAGAATTTTTTGTAAGATTCTTTTTGAATGCTCAATAAATCTGGCATTGCAAAAGGAACTTCTGTTTTGGCAAAACTATATCTTTCAGCCTTGCCTCTTTTCAATTTTTTGATGTTGAGTGTGTTTGAAACCATTCTAACTCCTTATTAAGTTGTACGGCTCGCAAATTATACTTACAGTATAAAATCAAAACTTAAACATAGCGAGCATTTTTCATACTGAGCAATTTTAACATAATTAACTAGTTATGTCAATAGATTTTTAGCAATATTTTTAACAATTTTGTCCATTATTTTAACGCCTAAACATACTTTTTATCAATTATATGAATTAAAATTCATGTTTTCTCTAATGATTTTAACTCCAAATTCTTAACCTACTGCATGATGCTGAATTTAAAATAACCATATTAAAACTATTAAAAATAAAGAAAAAAGCGAACAAAATGTTCGCTTTTTATGTTATATTACCAACCCCACAATTCATAATTTCCTTGATAACTTCCATTTTTTAATGTGAGTCCCAGAGTTGATAAATGATATGAGGTTGAATTGTAACCTTTTATAATTCTAATTGTTTCACAACGTGATAAAAGTCTTTCAAACCCTGGTTTTTCACTATTAAAGAATTCCCTAAATTGAGTGATCGAATTAACTTGCAATTCGGTAATATATGCAGATTCAAAAGCCATTTCATCGATTTCTGTTACTGATGTAGGCAATGCAAAGCTACTCAAACTTGTACAACCCCAGAATGCGGAATGAGGAATTTCAGTTATTTGTGACAAAGTTGCAAATAAGACTTTAGTAAGATTTTCACATCCTCTAAACGTTCCTCTGCCAAGATATTTAACTGTTTCAGGGATTGTGATACTAACAAGTTCCGTATAATTTGCGAGCATGCCATAATATCCATGCACTCCACCTCTACCAGAGCCATCAAAGAATCCAGAAACTGTTTTGCCATTCATAATTTTGCTTGGAACAACAACTGTTTCACGCTCTCCCTTAGAACCAGATACCCAAACCTCATTGTCGTTAATAGCCATAAATTCCAAACCATATGAGTCTACTGTTGTATATTTAAGAGTTATATCTCCCGTAACGGTAACAGTGGCACCATTATCAACAGCAACGCCATTAACGGTAAATTCACTCATAACTTTATCATTTGCAACATCATCAGTGTAAGAAACCGTTATAACCTCACCACCATAAATTGTTGAATTATAACCAAGATTTCCAGTTTGTCCATCACGCACAACTGTTGCAGAATATCCCGCACTACCAGAAAGCTTAAAGGTATATTTATCATTAGTTACAAAAACATTATAAGTTTGTCCATCAATTGCTTTTGTTCCGTTAGATTTATACCTATAACCATTAATGTAGGTATTAGATCCATCGTCAACTGAGGCAAGAACATAAATTGTTGTTGCATATTTAATTAGCAAATTATTCATGGCAACATTATATGCTCTAGTTCCATTAATTGTAACAGTTGTGAGATTTATACATCCTTCGAATGCTCCACCCGCAATACTTGCTCCTGCTGGAATTGAAATTGATTGCAATGAAGAACAATTCATGAATGCACTATGATAAATTGTTTCAAGTTTACTTCCAGATTCAAATGTTACACTCATTAAAGATTCACAACCATCGAAAGCACTTCCCCCAATATATGTAACGCTTGCTGGAATTGAAATTGATTGCAATGAAGAACAATCTCTGAATGCACTATGATTAATTGTTTCAAGTTTGCTTCCTTGCTCAAAAGTAACATTAAGAAGAGCTGAATTGTAGAACACGGCTGAATCAATTGTTTTAACGCTTGCTGGAATTTCTATATTCCGTAAGATCATACAATCTGAGAACACATTGCTTCCAATTCTTTCAAGCTTGCTGTTTTCTTCAAATGTTACATGTGTTAAAGTGTACGCATTGCGGAACGCTGAGTCTCCAATTTCCACAACACTGTTAGGAATGAAAATTGTTTGAAGTTCACAATCCGAGAACATATGCTCATTAATTTTAACAACCGGCAAATTATTTACGATGTTATGAATAACGACATCTTTATAAATTCCATTATAGCCACTTACCACCATTCCTGTGCCATCGGCATTTTCAGTGTATGTTAATCCATACGAATCACGCGCAACAAGCTCAAGTCTTATATTTTCCCCAACAATAATTTTTTCATTGTTTAAAACAGGTTCTCCATTAACAGTGAACTCATTAACAACTAAGCCAGCAGGTACAGAATATGAAACTGTTAATTCTTCATCTTCATAAATCACAGAACCAGAAGTCAACTTAACAACTGTTCCATACCTTATTACACTAGCATAAACTGAATCGTACACATTGGTTAATTCGAATTCTTGAGCCACCCTATAAACATTGTATGCCCCCTCAATTTTGCAAGTGAATAGATATGTTGTGAGGTAAGTGTTGCTCTTATCATCAATTGTGGATAAAATTCTGATTTCTTGTGCATTTGCAATCAAAGCGCCAGCATTTGTTTCATCAGTTCCAACTATTGCATTATAAATATCATCACTTTCAATTGTAACTTTTGTTAATGCAGAACAACCATAGAACGCTTTATCCCTAATTGCTGTAACACTTGCTGGAATTGTTATTTCAGCCAATGAAGAACAATTATAGAATGCTTGTTCAGCAATTGATGTTGTTGATGATGGAATTGTCACATTTTTAAGGCTTGAACAACCATAAAATAAATTTGATGACATGATTGTTAATCCTTCATTAAGAACAACATCTGTTAAGCCATAACAATGAGCGAATGCAGAAGCCCCAATTGATGTTACTGTTGAAGGTATATTAATGCTCTTCATGTTCTTACAAGTGCTAAATGCATTATTGCTTATTGTTTCCAAACCTTCTGGAAGAACAATATCCAAATTGTCAGAGCAGTTGAACGCATACTGACCGATGCTTTTTAATTGGCTACCTTCAGCAAATCTTATTTTTAAATTATCGCAGTTATAGAATGCTGCATTGTAATTATAACTTGAACCTGAAATTGAAGTTACTGTTGCAGGTATTGTGATATCTCTCAAACTTACACAACCAGCAAAAGTGTTACTAGAAATATATGTTATTGAACAACCTTCTTCAAACACAACTTCTTCCAAACTTGAACATTCCAAAAATGCACTGTGCCTAAGTTCTGTAACACTTCCAGGGATTGTGATTGATTTTAATCTTGAACAATTTCCAAAAGCATATTCGTTAATAAGTTGCAATTTGCTTCCATCTTCAAACTCAACGCTTTCCAAATCAGCACAAGCATTAAATGCAAATTTATCAATTTGTTCAACATTTGCTGGAATGTTAATTTCAGTTAATCCTGATTCTTGGAAAGCACCCCAAGCAATTAATTTAACAGTGCTTGGAATTGAAATTTCAGTCAATCCCGAGCAACGATAAAAGGCTCCAACACCTATTGTTTCCAACACGCTGCCTTCTTCAAAGGTTACAGATTGCAAACCTGTTGATCCAAAAACACCATTACCAGTTGAAAATGAAGACGCAACGCCAAGAGTTTTAACACTTGCTGGAATTTCAATTGTTGTTAACGCTGAACATCCAGCAAACGCCAAATTACCAATTGTTTCCAACTGACTGCCTTCTTCAAATGTAACTCTTGCCAAACTTGAACAATTTCCAAAAGCACTTGATAGAATTTTTACAACACGGTTAGGAATAGTAACTGAAGTTAATGCTGTTGCAGTGAACGCATTTTGACCGATATTTTGAACACCACCCGGAATGTTGATTGATGTTAATTTTGAGCAGTTATTAAATGTGTATTGTCCAATAAATTCCAACTGACTGTTTTCAGAAATTTCAACGCTTGCCAAATTTGAGCATCCATTAAACACGCCACTTTCTGCAATAACAAAATACCCAGTATCACTAGTAATACTACCTAAAGTTATAACACTATCTGGAATTGAAATTGATTCAAGTGCCACACAACCATTGAATGCTCCAACGGCAATTGATGTTAGTTCAGAATTTTCTTCAAAGATAACTTCTTTTAAGTTTATTGCGCCAGAGAATGCATTACCCAAAATTTGTTTAATTGTGCTTGGAATTGTAACTTTTTCCAAAAGAGTTTGTTCCGCAAACACACCGACGTTTATTCCAACAACAGGTTTGTTGCGAACAATGCTTGGAATTTCAATTTCTTGATAATTTCCAGAATATGCAGAAACAAGATAACCTGTTTCATCTTCATTTTCAACAAAGGTTAATCCTTGATGTAATATTTCACTATATTCAATATAAATTGTTGATCCAAGATTATCGATATATATGTAATCTCCTGGTTCGAGATCATATTCAACATCATTAACAGTGAAGTTTTGCATAATGCAACCCTCGGTTTCAATGTATGAAACTCTTAAATCTTCACCATCTTTGATTATAACATTTTCCAAAACTTTTTGCCAAACGCCATCTCTTTCAACTTCAACAGTAACGTTTGAGTGAGAAACAAACACTTGATAACCCAATTCAAAATGCCAATAGATTCCCGCATCCATTTTAACGAATTGACCATTGTTTAAATACTCATTGGTTCCCGCATTAACTGCTTCTTTTATAACCAACACTGTTTCAGTTTTAGCATTTGCAAGTAATCCACCAGCAGCACTTCCTTCTGTTGAATTTGCCGCATCGTAAATTTCTTGATTGTGAATTCTAACCACTGCAAGATTTGAACATCCAATAAATGCATTGGCGCCAATTGATCTAACAGATGCCGGAATTGAAATTTCAGTTAAGCCTGAATTATAGAACGCACGCACACCTATTGATTCAACCGTGTCTGGCAATGTTATTGAATCTAATTGAACACAACCATTGAAGACATCATCACCAATTTCGGTCACATCTCCTAAGAATGTCACTGAACTCAAGTTTAAACATCCCGAGAATGTTCCAGAATAGATTGATGTTATTTTTGAAGAAAGTTCAATTGATTCCAATTTTGAACAATTTGCAAAAACTTCACCTTTATTACGACCAGTTCCTGTTCCGAGTTCTTTAAGATTTTCTGGAAGTGTTACAGATTCTAGTTCAATACATCCCTTGAATGCAGCATAGCCAATTGAATATAGCTCACTGCCCGATTCAAAGTTTATGGATTGCAAATTCAAACAATCTGCAAAGGCAGATGCGCCAATCGATAAGCAACTGCTTGGAATTGAAATTTCTGTTAATCCTGAACAGCCGGCAAACACGCCAGATTCAATTGCATTGATAGTTCCAGGCAAATGAACTTTTGTTATGCTGCTGTCCGCGAACACATTTTCTTTAATTGTTGTTACTGGTATTCCATTAAATAAATAATCACTAATATAAACTTCTTTAACACTATTATCAAATGCAACAACGTAGCATTCTTCGCCATCATCACTAAGTTGATATGTTAACCCATATGTATTTCTTTGTGAGAATATAATTTCAACACTTCCCAAAACATCAACCATGGCATATTCACCAGCTTCCAACACACATTCTGTGCCATCGATTGTGAATGTTTCCAAAATATAACCAGCTGAAACTGTGTATGAAACACGCAATTTTTCTTGATCATAAATTGTTGCATTGTTTGAAAGCTCAACAATTTCTTCTCTATAAGTGTTTGTTTCTGCATTAAAAATTGTTCTTATTGCTTCAACTTTAACATTCGCACTTGCTGACGTTATTGTGAAAGCAGTTCTATCTATTGTTTTATAAACCGCAATGTATGTAATGTCATCTGTTGCCGGATCTAATGCTTTGTCCCAACCAATATGTTCAAATGTGTGATTATATGTTCCACCCTTTGTTGGTGCTTCGAAAGTATATTTAGGATTTGACCCGTGCTTCACATCGTTTATTCCCAAAAGCGTTCCATCAAAGTTCTTCCATGTAACGCTATAAGTATTAAGCAGAACATCTTCAATCTCAATTGTGATTGCGCTTTCAACTGATGGAATTGTGTATATTCCATTCACTGCACCCAAAACTTCCCCATTAACAAGAACCCTTGGCACACTTTGCGTATACCCTGTTAAAAGTTCAAGCGCAAAACTGAACGAATCCCAATGATTAAATGTTTTTGTTGTTCCGCTAATAACATCTGTCATATTGTTAGCATCAAGAATTCTATAACCCTCACCTGATCCAATTTTTACGGAATATGAATTAATATTAACACCATAAACCTCAATTGTGGTGTTAGCTGTAACTTCAACCACATAATAACCCGAATCATCAGTTCCTGCTGGAGTGCCATCAATTAAAACCTGAAGATTTTGAAGATTGTGACTATCATGGTTTTTAATTTTAAATTTAAATGAGGTTTTATATTCAACTCTTATTTCAGATTCTGTTATTTTATACCCATTTTCATCCCAAATGTCATATCCCGTTCTGGTTGATGGCATTGTGATCGTGTGCTTATTTAATGAAACGCCTTGAACCGAAATATAAACATCTCCAGTAACCTTAAAAGTGTAATATCCGTTTTCATCAACATCCACTTCGTTTTCATTAACTATAACACGCATGTCATTAAAACAATCTTCATATCCATCTTTGAGTACAACCTCAAACCCACACACTTTACCATGATAAAGATTTGTGAAATCACTTGAAACAATCTCGTATCCTTCTCCCTGTGTTAAATAAATGTTGTAAATATTAACATCTTCACCTTTAACTTCAATTTTTATGTTTTCAGAGATCTTAACACTATAGTATTTGTCAATTAAATTTCCTTCTTCATCCTCAATTTCAACAATTTCACCGTTATCTTTTGTGAGCATATTTCCGTTAACATAAACTTGAATATCGCTTTGCGAATACTTTGGTGTTAAATTAACTCTAAATTCACAAGTTTTTCCATGAATTAAAGAAGAAAAGTCTGTTCCCTCTTTTGCAACTATTTCGAACACATCGTTAGCCGCGGCATATTCTGCCTTGTAAGTGTTCAATTTAACATTTTCAACAAAAATATCTATCTTAGACTGAATTCTTGAAACTGTGTAAACTCTATATTTACAACCATTTTCATCAGTTCCTTCTTCACTATAACCTAACTCGTTTGAACCAGCTTTAACCTTAAAGAATTCATTATTAAAACATTGCTCATAACCTTTGTTAAGAGTAAGCCTAAAGCTGATTGATTTGCCATGGTCAATGGTAACATTGGTTAATTTTTCATCTGGTTTTTCTGGATTGAAGAAATCTATTTTAAATCCCTCGTAGGTGTGTGCCGCAACACTATAGGTGTTTAATTTCACACCAGCAATTTTAAAGTCCAAATCCTCAATCACACTGAAAACCTTAACAGAGTAAACACCATTATTGATTTTTAAACTATAATTCTGCCCGCCAGATTCATTTAATGTTTCTCCGTTCATGGTTATTTCCAATTGGCTGTTTGAATACGCTTCATCAAGTTTGATATCAAACTCACAAGATGTGTTATGCACAATTTCATCTAGGTCATCAACTTTACTAATTTTGTAAGGCGATATGCCTTCATCATCTTTTTCTGCTTCTTGAATTGTTACAGAATATGTGTTAATTGTCAATCCTGAAACCTGAATATCCACATCTTCAGTTATGGCAATGTTATATAGTGTTTCTTTATATGTAACAACACCTTCTTCTTCAACATACTCTGTTTCTTCCCACAATCCACCAACAGGTTTAACTTCTTTTCCGTTGATTGTTACTGACACTTCACTTTGATCATACTGATATTTCTCTTTATCCAATCTGAGAACAAAATTAAAATAGCCTTGATATGGAACTTCAATGTTGTTTTGATCACCATAATTCCCCAAAGGTATAACTGAAAAGAATTCGTTTCCTTCAGGAAGATTCACTTTGTATGATATCTTTTCATATTTCAAATAGATGTTTGTGTTTTTATCAACTTTGTCAGACTCTGTGTATGGAACCTTAAATTCTGGATCTTTATAAATTCCAACTAGTTTATGTCCAGTGAATTCTCTCAAACCTTCTTTAAGGTCAGAAATCATTGCACCACGTTTTAATGTGAACGAATATGTGTTAAAACTATTAGCATCAGAATAAACTGTGATTTCATAATCTTTGTTTAAATAATAAATCACAGCCGGTGCAACAACAACAGAACCAGCAGCAAGTGTGGTTAAAATAGCACCAGCAATTTTCTTGCCTGTAGATTTTTGAACTTTGTTGTTTGTCGCCTTGGAAACGCTTGCATAATCAACAACCTTAATTTGTTCCTTTCTTGTTGGACCTAGTTGAGTTTTGCTTTTTGGTGAATTTGGAACACCCTTTTTGGCAGAAGCAGGAACAGTTTTAACAACTTGACCTTGCTGATTCACAACAGGTCTCGGAGCTCTATTCCTATTTGGTTGTGGAGCCCCATTAGGGCCTGCAAAAACAGGTCTGGCAGGTCTGACAGAATTGTTTACGGCCGGTCTTGGTTGACCTTTTTGAACTCCTTGAGGTTTAACATTGTTAGTTCCCTGAGGTTTAACACTTGAAACATTATTTTTTTTGTTGTTTTGTGATGATGATTGTGTTGACATTTCTCAATTTCTCCTTTTCGTTTGTTAAACATAAAATGTTCACAATTTTTTCCTTAAATTTATTTTAACACTTTTATTCAATAATATCAATTAAATTACGCGTTTTTCAACAAAAAAACCACCTTTTTATGTTAAAAATTATTTTAAGTTTAAATCAAAAAAGCCCCGATTTTAATCAGAGCTTTTAATTAAACCACTTTTTATTTTTTTATTTATTTCTACATCAAATATTTATTTTTAATTTCATCCAAATTTTATTCGTTTATTTACAGTTTCTTTGTTTAGCAACAGCCATCTTTTCTGTCGTTTCCGCAACCACATCCACAAAGTAATAAAAGGATTATAATAAGTAAACATGGGTCAATTTTGCAACCACAATTGCACAAAATTAAAATTAAAATTATAATCCACGTGCAGTCACCACACCCTGTTGTGTGGCCACAACCGCAATCGTTTCCACCAAAAAATTTATTGAACATAGTTCCTCCTAAATAGTTATGTATAACAAAAGTTGGCGCCTGAATTCCTTTTGTATAATACATATTACGTGAAAAACAAAAAAAAGTTACGGAAATTTTATTTTTCCGTAAACTTTAATATATTCAAAGTTTTTACAAAATAGAACTTAGCAAATCGCCCATTTTTGTAATTCCATATCTAATTCTTTTTAATCTGTCTACATAGAATTCTGTGTAAGCCAATGAAACTTCCTTTTCTTCTCCATGATATTCTCCAACAACAGATTTTGATTCTTTAACACACTCCAAATATCTTTCCGCATCTTTTTGAGTTAAATATTTATAAGACTCCACATTTCTGCTGCAACACATTGCTGCAAACAAAAATCCATCCATTTCTTTTTCTCTTAAAATTCCAGATTCATCTTTATATCTATCAATAATAACACTCGCAGCATGTTCCAAAATGCCAGGATATTTCCCAAGCATCTTTAAAATAAATTCAGCATCACTTTTAAGCCAATCACTTGCATACTTAAACTCTTCACACCCATTTCCTAAAAGCGCAGCTTCAACAAACTTTTCATCAAAGCCATAAGAGATTGGCAAATTCTTTAAACTCAAATTTCCACTTCTCAACATATTTAATCTTATTCCGTCAAAAAGACTCATACCGACCTCCATTCTTAACAAGATAATAACTCCATTGTCGTAATTTGTCAATAGCTAAATTTTAACAAATCAAATCTTTATCTCTTTTTTGTTAATTACACAAAAACAATTAAATTCATATAAAAAGTATGAATTATTTAAAAAAACTCAAAAAATTTGATCAATTGCATTTATTAAAGTTTGAACATGAATTAGACGAAAATGAAAAGCAAGAATTATATAGACAAATTGAAGACTTAAACTTTTCTTATCTTAAAGAACTAAAAAGAAATAAACACATCCACCCATTAGATATTATTTCACCAATTAATGCAACAACCATTTCAGAAATAGAGCTTAAAAAGAATTATTTTTTAGAAATCGGTGTTAAAGCACTTAAAAATTATAACGTGGGAGCAGTAATCCTTGCCGGTGGAATGGGAACTCGTTTTGGCTCAAATAATCCTAAAGGAATATGCAATATTGGAAAAACTAAAAATGTATACATTTTCCAAAAACTAATTGAAAACATTATGGACGTGGTGCACATTACAGGAACATATGTCCCTTTATTCATAATGACAAGCAAAAAAAACAATGAAATCACAAGAAATTTTTTCAAAGAAAAAAATTATTTTGGTTACAATAAAGATTTTGTTAAATTTTTTGTTCAAGATTCAGCTCCATGTGTTGATCTTAACGGAAAAGTATTACTAGAAAGTAAAAATAAAGTCGCAATATCCCCAAATGGAAATGGTGGCTGGTTTACTTCTCTACTTAACAACAAACAGGCAAAAAAAATGCTTAAAAATTTAAATATAGAATGGTTAAATTTAGTCAATGTCGACAACGTGCTTCAACGAATAGCCGACCCAATATTTATTGGTGCAACAATTGCTAGCAAATGTGAAATGGGTGCAAAGGTAATAAAAAAATTAGATACCACTGAAAAAGTTGGCGCAATATGCAACAAGAATGGACACGCTGCAGTTATTGAATATATTGACCTGCCCAACCATATTGCTTTTGAAACAAATGAAAAAGGTGAACTTATTTACAAGTTTGGAGTATTCACAAATTATCTATTTAGCATTAAAATGCTTAAAAGAACCGAAAAACAAAAACCACCAATTCATATTATAACAAAAAAAGTTGAACACATTGATAACGATGGCAACCTTATTAAACCCGAAAAAGCAAATGCCTTTAAATTCGAACTACTCTGCACCGATATGGTTGAGCAATCAAAATCATGTTTGTTTTTTGAAGTCGACCGAAACAAAGAATTTGCACCCATCAAAAACAAAACCGGTGTTGACTCAATTGAAACCGCACAGGCACTTTTAGAGCTAAATGGTTATAAGTTATAAATAATTTTTCCAACAAAAATACATTTTATTGCTTGCACAATAAAACAAAAAAACGACTACAATTCATAGCCGTTTTTTAATTTAAATAACTTGAGTGTTATTATTAGCTTCAAAATTTTCTTTGTAAAATTCACGAATATCTAAATTTTCCAAATCCCCTAAAGTTAAAGATTTTTTATTTAATTTTTTCATAATATATAAAGCCAAATCAAAACATTTGTTCTTGTCTTTTGCCTTCTTTTCAAATGCTTCTTTTCTTGTTATTATACCATTTTGTTCACAATAAAACAGCATTTCTGTTATCATATCAGACCTTATTTCAAGAAGTTCATCATAACTTCCAATTTCTAAATCAATATCCATTTTTACTCTCCTTTACATAAGCTTGATTGATATTAAACTATTATTATCTAAGCGAGATTTTATTACCCTAACAACTAATGCTTTACACCATCACCAAACCGAAACACAACAATTGAGTTATCTATAAGCTGGGAATTGTCCAATTTTTTGTCTTATCATCTGTTTGAGCTGAACAATGTTTTGACCAACCTTAGCTGAAATATAACAAGTGTCGTAAGGATAAGATACAAGTTCTCTAATGTCTTCATCGGTCATTTTGTCAATTTTGTTATAAACCAAAATAACACGATTTGGGTCAACACCCAAACGATTAAACTCTCTTTGAACAACTTCGATCTGTTCGTATTTATGCTTATCGTTCGCATCAACAACCAAAAGCAAAACATTTGCATCAAGTGTTTCTTCAAGCGTTGCACTGAAAGCATACATAAGTTCATGCGGAAGATTACTAACAAACCCAACCGTATCAACAACAACATATTCAACACCTGCGTCCCAAACTTTTTTGGTTAAAACATCAAGTGTTGCGAAAAGTCTATCATCCGCATAAGTTTCAGCTTTTGCAATTGTATTCATAAGCGTTGATTTTCCTGCGTTTGTATATCCAACAAGCGCAACTGAGTTCATGCGAGACAATCTTTGTTTTCTTGTGGTTTGCCTATGCTTATTAATTTCCTTAATTTCTTTTTCAAGCCTAATAATATCTTCTTGAACTTTACGTCTATCAAGTTCAAGCTTTGTTTCTCCCGGACCTTTTGTTCCAACTCCACGAGCAGATTTTTCACTGTTCATATTGAGAGTTGCAAGTCTTGGCAATGTATACTTAAGTTGAGCAAGTTCAACTTGAAGTTTACCTTCACCAGATTTTGCACGTCCAGCAAAAATATCAAGAATAAGCATTGTTCTATCAATTGTTTTAACACCAACAATTTCACCAAGGTTTCTAAGTTGCGATCCAGTAAGTGGACAATCAAAAATAACAACATCAACCCCCAGTTCCGCCACCTCATCACGAATTTGTTCAACCTTACCAATTCCCATATAAGTTCTTGCATTAATTTCCTTTGGCTGGAACACGTTGATTTTAACAATATCAAGCAAAGCACTTTCTGCTAATTGTTCTAATTCTTTCGCACGATATTCACTGTCTTCCATGGTGACATACGGACATACCAAATACGCTTTTTCTTTTTTTATTTCTTCTTTGAAATTTTTCATATATTTTTCCTCCTAATTCTTATAAATTTTCTCTTTCACAAAGGAAAAATATAACCTTAAAGGTGTATAGTTTTCCCTAATAAGTATATTTGCTCATCTCCATCACCTCCCGCTCACAACTCTTCCATTTAATAAGTTTATTATCAACAAATTAACTTTTGAAAGATTGTTCGCTTTCAACTCTTATCTTAACATATATAAGTTCTATAAATTTTTAGTTTTTTCTTTTTCTCTTTTGTTTATTTCCTCAATCATTCTAAAATCGAAATCCTTATATAATTCTGTAACAACTTCTTGCGGAAGTTCTCTGTCATGATATTCCACACAACGACACCTAAGTTCTTGAAGTTCTTCTATGTTTAATATTTCTCTTAAGTCAACATTGTCAACATACCTAGTTTGAGATAAAACTTTTGAAACAATTCGATCAACTCTAATATTTATGCATTCTCTAACAACTTCTTCTGCCTTCTCTTGATAATCCTGTTCCCTACTTGCAAAGTTGATTTTTATCTTATCAATATCTTGAATTAAATAAGGATATCGCACTAACGCAGTGGCAGAATATAAACCATTTTCTGAAACACAAAACCCTTCACTAATCAAAGGTTTACCATAGCTTTCTTGTCTATAAAGAATATCCACCAAAACAGCAAGTCGGTTAAGCCTATTAACAGTTAAACGTATCTCATTTTTGCCATATTCTCTAAAATATTTTTTTATTATTTTATTACAAATGAAACGCGCCTCAACTCCGTTATTTCCAGCATTATTCATAGCCTCATTTTCCATTTGTTTTTTTCGTTCAACATACATTTGTCTTAAATAACTCACGCCTTACCTCTTATTTTTTATATTATCAAAGTTTAATTCTATTGTCAATATTTTCCTAAACACAATTTGCTTGAATTTTATTGCAAAAAATGAAGAAATTTGTTAATATGCACATATGCGAATTTGTAATTTAGCGAGTGGTAGCAGTGGCAACTGCACTTATATTGAAACAGAATCCACAAAAATATTAATCGATTGTGGAAAACCTTTTTCATATGTTTTCAACGCCCTAAATGAACTTAAAGTTGATCCTCAAACCATTGATGCAATTCTTATCACTCACGAACACAGTGACCACATAAAAGGAATTCAACAATTCGCCAAAACTTATAACACGAAAATTTATGCACATATGTACTTGTCTGAAATTATTAGAAATCAAATCCACGTTAACCCAGAACTCTTTAACTTCTTTGATAGCGATTTCGATATTGGAGTTTTACATATCACTCCTTTCCACCTTCCACACGATAGTAAATATTGTGTGGGTTATAGAGTTAACGAAGAAGATGCTGTTATGAGCATATGCACAGACTTAGGTTCATTCAGTGACGAAACTTTTGAAGTAATTAAATCTAGTGCATTAGTATATTTAGAAGCCAACTATGATCCGCAAATGCTTATGAGTTACCCAGGATATCCTCCATTTTTGAAAAAAAGAATAAATGGACCAAACGGTCACTTATCTAATCTTAATTGCGCCAAAGCAATTGAAAGACTGGTTAGAAGCGGAACAAGGTTAGTCGTTCTCTCTCACATAAGCGAGCATAGTAACACAACAAACCTTGCCGTTTCAACGATTGCAAACTATCTTGAGAGCAAAAACATAATTCCAAATGTCAATGTTCGACTAGACATCGCCCACCACGAGCACAGGGGTACAATCTTTAGACTTACACCTACCAGCAAAAAATAATCACATCATTCTTAGAGGGGTCGAAGAATGCCCTAGTTAGAACGATACAAGCAAAAAAACAAGGCTGATTGCCTTGTTTTTTAGTTAATAGAAAAATCTATCCTATAATACCCTTGTCCCATTTTGCAGAGCGGACAAGTTTTTGGTGCGCATTTGTTTAAAATTATTGTTCCACATTCATCACACTTGAATGCATGCTCATCACTGCATTTGTAAAGACAATCACATTTTAAACTTTCATGTAATTTTTTAAGAGTTCTTTCATGGGTTCTCTCCACCTTGCTAACCATATCAAAAAGATCTGCAACATCATCAAATCCTTCATCTCTTGCAACATCTGCAAAAGTTGGATAAATGCTTTCTGCACTCATTCTTTCATTTTCGCTTTCTTGCATCAAAACGTCTAAAAGCTTTCCACTTCTAAAAGGATATCCCGCACAAATTTCAATGTTTTGAGTTTGATTTCCACCAAGTTCAACAATCTTATTAAAAAACTGTTGTGCGTGAGCCATTTCATTGTGAGCAAGTGTTCTAATAAGCATACTCATATATTGATAACCTTCTTGCTGAGCCATTTTGGCTAAAAATTGATATCTTGCCCCTTCCTGACATTCGGCCGCAAATGAGCGCGCTAAATTCTCTTTTGTTTTGCTATCTTGAAAATTCATAATTTCACCTCAAAATTAGTTTTTCCATGATAAAAAAAAATATACTTTAAATTATTGTAATCAAACAAAAAATTTGACATTGCGGTCCAGTTCGACACGACGAACTTGTTCGAGTTAACTCATTCAAGAACAAAAAAAATAACCTTTACGGTCACCTGGTAGGAATGAGTGGGAAATAGCGTTAAGAAACAACATTTGTTTGTTGTTTTAGCGTAATTTCGGGAGCGCACCAGCGCGGTCTGGCCCGACAGGGCGAACTTGTTCGAGTTCACTCATCCAAACAAAAAAAATGACCTTTACGGTCACCTGGTAGGAATGAGTGGACTCGAACCACCGACCCCCACCTTATCAGGGTGGTGCTCTAACCTGCTGAGCTACACTCCTATATTATGGTGGAGAATACCGGGCTCGAACCGGTGACCTCCTGCTTGCAAGGCAGGCGCTCTAGCCAACTGAGCTAATCCCCCACGGATTGATCACATTTTTCACAAATGCTCTTTTATATTAACAATTTTAATTTCATTTGTCAATGAATTTTAACAAAATTTTTAAAAATTTTTTATTAGGCTTATATTAATTAAAAAAAAGAACTAATAAATTAGTTCTTTTTATTTGCTTTTTTAGCTTTAACCTTCTTGTTTGTTTCTCTTGCTTCTTGCTCTTTCATTAGTTCTCTTTTGTGCCTATCAATAGATTTTAACCTGTTTTGAATTGATTCTCGTCTCTTCTCAATTTTGGCTTTTTCTGATAAATAAAGCTGAGCAATTTTCTTCGGATTTTCACCTTGTTTAAACATTTTTTCACAAGTTCGATTTAGATTTAACAAATCTTCGTTTGTGTTAACAAGCAGTTTTTGTCTTCTATAATACTTTTTCATTGCATCTGGTTCTGTGCCATCTTTCCAAAGAAGTTTAATATATTCGTTTCTGTTTTCATCTGTTGCTTGCGCCAAAATTTTATATTTTGTTTTGTTACTCATTTGATATCCAACTTTATTCTTAACGCAGATATCATCTGTTATCTTTCGTTTTTCCTCAACACAATCAAGTTCAAGTTTTGCAATTTGAATGTTTTTTAGGAAGCTCAAAACCAATATCAACAACAAAACAATAACAGGAATAAACATGATTAAAATTCCATTTGGTTTTGCAGCAAAACCAACTAAACCTATAACGCTTTTGGAAACAATTCCATCATCTTCAATTCCAACAACATATTTTTCGTTCACCCACCAAGAGTCTTCAAATTGATTTGAAGATCCATATGTTTTAAACCATCTTTCACCATTCTCATCTTCATAAATTGCGCTGATGTGGTGGAAAACCAATTTTGAGTTGCTTTTAATTGCTTTTTCAACCTCTTTAGTTTGAAAACCAAACAGTTGACCAAATTTTAATGTGTATTTTGTTTTGGAAATTTGATCTGAAACATCTCTAACAACTCTATCTTCAAAATCAAAAGAACTTGACCAATAAACATAAAACGAGATCTTATCGTTAACATTCAATGTGTCAGTATCCACACTGTGAATAATAACAATATCTCCAACCTCATAACCGCTTGCAACCATACTTTCACTTGAAACAACCAAATTCGTATACCCTGCAAAGTTTGGCATATATCCATTGATTGCCGAATTAATTGTTGAAAAACAAACAATTCCAGCCACCAACAACATCAACACACAAACAACATCAAAAACAACAGAAAGCACCTTTTGAGTTGGTGTTTTCTTGTTCAAAAATTTCTTATTGAGTTTTCTTTGTTTTGTATATTTTTTATGAAGATCTTTTGCTGTTTTGTTCAACAATTCTGTAACACTCGGATCTTCAAATTCAATTATATCAACTTCATTAGTCATTATTTTCACCAACACTTTCAAATGTCAATTCAAGAGATCCATTTAAAGCTGCATCACAAGCAATGTTTTCAACATAAACAACAACTTTTATATTTACTGTTTCCATTGTTTTTATGGTGCCATAAATTTGAGTTAAATCTCCACAAAATTCATCGTTTAAATAATATTCTATTCTAAAATTTTCAATAAAGCTTTCATTTAAACTCAAAACAAAATTTGTGTTTCCAACATTTATGTTTTCAAGTTCATAAACAAATTCCAATTTCGAGAATCTGTCAAGTTCAACGTTAATATCGCCAAAGTTAATAATTGCTTGGTCCAAATTTGAAATGGTTTTAACATCTGCGTTAACAATTTCCTTTTCTTCACCATTAACAACAAAAACATCGTATTTCACATTGGCAACCAATTCAGCAGCATAAACATCAGCCCTGTTAAAAACGCTAACAAGACACAAAACCAAAAGCACTATTGTTAATAATAGTGCAATCGTGTGTTTTTTGAAAATTTTTGTTAAAATATATTTATTTTCTTTCATCCTTAAGAAATCCCATCAACCACAAGATCCCAAACAAATGTTCCTTCAAATGTTGCATTTTTATTTTTCTCTGGAACAGAAATTTTTAAAGAATACACAACAGTTTCGCCCGCCTCAACTTTAACTTCTGTTAAACCTGAAAGATCGTTTGTAAAGTTAGCATCTGTTGCTCCATCAACTTTTGATTCAAGCGAAATGTTATCAATTGTTCCATCTCCAGTTGATCCATCAGTAAATTTTAAATATGCAGTGAAATCATCAAGAGAAGATTTGTTTTCGAACGTGAAATAGAACGTTACCCATTCATTGTCGCCTCTTTTTAATTCCAAATTTCCAACATCAACAATATCAGAACCGGTAACTTTTCCAGTCCCATCAAATTCAACACTTCCAAAATCATCATTTTTTGTTGAATCTTGCATTTCATAACGTGCATCAATCTTTGCAACAACATGAATGTTTGCTTGATATGTTATGTTTACCTTACTTTGAATGCTAACTTGTTGCAATGCAAAAACAGCAACAACAGCAATTATTGTTGCCAAAACCAACATAAATATTGCAATAACAGCAACAGCAACTTTCTTTTTTGCCCCCATACTTAAAATCTCCTAACATAATATTTATATAATTCTAACTTAATTTGAAAAAAATAGCAAACAAATTATCATCTCAATTATAATTAAATTCAATTTATCATTATCAAACAAAAAAAATCACTCCATGAAGGAGTGATTTAACTTTAATCATTAAACCAATGTCCAAGCGAAAGCTGGATTAAAATCAGTCACATTTTTCTTTGCGTCAGAAATTGAAACCTTTACATAATATGTTGCAGACTTATCATCTCCAGAAGCAACAGATACTGTTGATTTTGTTGTTCCTGTTATATCTCCTGGCTTTGACACACTGCCTGAAGCGTATGCTATAGTAACATTTTGATTTGTAGTGTCAGTGTGATTTAATGTCCCTGTAAATGCTTTCACACTGTTATTTTCAAATACAAACTTCAAAACCAAACATTCATCTTTTAGCAAATCAACTGCCGTTAGACCAATTGTTGCCTCATCTTCACCAACAGTCCCTTGAGAACCTGTTCCGCTAATATAACCATCAACACCAAAACTTGCAACTTTTTCAGTTCCCCAATTTATTGATGTTGCATTGTTTTTAACCTTAACAGCGTAAACTTTAAAATCTGCAACCACATCTGAAACTGTATAACTTACTGTAACATTAGTTGTAAGTGTAACAGATGTTGCAGCCAAAACAGCAACAACGCTAATAACAGTAGCAATAACAACGAGGGCGAACGCGCTTATTGCTATAATCATTTTCTTTTTTGAACCCATTTTTATTTTCTCCTTTAATTTTATTTATTTTAAGAAAGTTTGAACCAAACCATCTCTTTAACTAGCATGATTTTAAATCTTTTTTGTTTTTTTTGCAAGCAAATTGACATGCTTTTTCAAAATTTATAACAAATTATAATATTTTATTCGCTTAAACCTTTATTAAATTTAATTTGAATTGTTCTTATTTATTGGTTTATATTCATCTCTAAATTATATTTATTTAACAACGATTGTTATCTTAACATTATAATCATCAATCAATTCTTGTGAGATTATTGTGAAGCCCGACATTATTTGTGTTTTTTTACCACCTACGACTTTCATTGAATATGAATCTCCATTTTCTGTTGCCGTTGTTGAAGCTTCAATGCGATATTTTTCACATTCAATTTTAAATTCAACATCATATTCATTGGCGCCTGGCAAAAGCAATTCTAATTTGATTTCATAATAATACCATTTAACTGAATCCTTAGGTTTATCTAACCTTACTTTTTTACTCTCTTTATCTTTTATATAGACAATTGCGCTAGGGGTGTTGATAGAAACTTCACAATAATTTTTTGGCAAAATAAAGAAATATGCAGTGATTCCAAGAATAACAATCAATTCAACAACCAAAATTGGAATTGCCCATCTGAAGAACTTTTTCATTTTTCTTTCTTCATTAACATTCTTCATTCCCTCTGAGCTAAAAATATCTATATATCTTCTATCTTTCATAAATTTACCCCTAAATCCTTGCGCTCGACTACACGCAATTCTATATTATTAAACTTTAATTTACTTTGCCTGGTATCTAAAATATCCAGGGCTGCTTGTTCCACGATCAAGTCTTGCATATGTTGCATTTGTTCTATTTGAATTATAAGTCGTACCAGCACTACCTGAAAGTGAAGTACAATTTAGAAACATATTAGTAGAAGACGTAACATTTGCAGTTGACCAATCATTATCAATATAGATATATACTAGTTTCACGCAACCCCTAAACATATAGTCACAAGTTCTCAAACTTGAAGTTTTCCATCCTGATAGCTTTATAGCAGTCAATTCTATACAAAAGTCAAACATGTGAGATGTATTAATAACTTTTTGTGCGTCCAATTTACTCAAATCCAAACTTTGCAAACCTTCACATTTATAAAACATGGAATAAAATTGTGTGGCATTGGATGTGTTAAACCCGCTTAGATCCAAACTGGTCAAACTTGAACAATATGCAAACATCCACTGAAGGTCACCCTCCGCTTTAAAATTTCCCAATGTTAAATTTGTTAAACTTGAGCAATAATAAAACATCTGACTCACTCTCGTTACCTTGTCTGTGTTAAATCCGCTAACATCCAAACTTTTTAAGCTGGTACAATTTTCAAACATCTCAAACATATTCGTTGTGTCTGAAGTGTCTAAGAGATTTATGTTGTTTATCTCCTGCAAACTTGTCAAATCTTTAAAAAGTCCTGTTGAGTTGGCTGGCGTCTTAAGTTTTTCTGTTGCAGTCATAATATGAATGGTTTTTTTATCAGATGAACTATAAGCAACCGCAAGGCTCGATAAGGTCGTTACATTATTAGAAGAATCACTTCCTATACTGACTGAATTCAATTGACCAGATGGAGCGGTATTACAAAAGTTTATGCTGGTGATTTGATCTGATGAAACACCCAAAACACTATTTAAAACATCTCTCCAAATTGTATTTAAATATACTGTTCCTTTTCCGGTTAAATATCCAGGATCGTTTACTCCACCATCAACTTTGGCATAAACAGCTTTCAAACGATTGTCGTTTACAACAGTGCTTATAGTACTTCCATTTTGCCCAACCAATTTTGAACATCCGTAGAACATATCATTAGAACCATTTTGATTGTTTTCAGAGTCATTCAGTAAAAGTTTTTCCATCGTCCATTTGTGACCCACATAAATTGTTTTCAAACTACTACAATTTCTAAACATGTTGGTTGTTGTTGTAACATTCGATGTGTCAAAGCATGATAAATCTAAGGAAACGAGGCTACTACATCTTTCAAACATTTGCCCCATATTGATGACCATGCTCGTATCAAGATTGTTAAATGTAATCATTTCCAAATCATAAAAATTTTTAAACATGTTTGAAGAGTTTTCGTTTGCATATATCAAATCATTGCAAAGAATATATACATAGTAATTGACATAATCGTAATACATACAAACTCCGCCTTCGTCCAAATATTTGCCTGCAACGTTTATTGGAACTCCTTCATAATTATCAATAATGTCTGTGTGCTCTGAAGCGTAATCAAAAATTATTTCCACAAACCATCCTTCCGTAACATCAAATATGGTATCACCAAACTCTTGACCGGTTACTAAAACTTGCGGATTTATATATTCAATTTTTATTGTGTTGTTTATTAAAATGTTTGTTGCTGCTAGAACTGCAACCATTGAAAAAAGCATTGTTGAAAGAATCGTCAACGAAAGTGTTAATATTAATTTGATTTTATTGCTTATCTTTTCCAATATGCTTCCTTTTGATCAATTGGATTTAAGTTTATAATTTTGTCGCTGAATTTTACCGCTTCTAATTTTCCTTATACTTTATAATACAGCAAAAAAGTTATTTTTACAAATAAAAAGAACACATTTTTGATATTTTAAACAAAAAAGTGCCATATTTTTCATTTGAGAAATATTTATTTAAATAAAAAAAGAAGAGATCACATCTCTCTTCTTGAAATTATAGCTTTTGATAATGTTGCAGGATCTGCATATTCTAATTCACTCCCCATTGAAACACCTTGCGCAATTCTTGAAACCTTAACACCCAGAGGTTTGAGCAAATTTGCGATATACATTGCGGTTGCCTCACCCTCAACATCTGGATTGGTGGCAACAATAACTTCCTGAATGCCTTCATTGCCAATTCGTGTTAATAGTGAGCGAACATTGATGTCATTTGGACCCTTTCCTTCAAGAGGATTAATCACACCATGCAAAACATGATAAGTTCCATTAAACTCTCTCACTTTTTCAAGCGCAATAACATCTTTGGGTTCCTTAACCACACAAATTATTGGTTCTTTTTTTATTTTTGAACAAATATCACAAACTTCTTTATCTGTGAAATTGGCACACACCTTGCAATAATGAATTTTCTCTTTCGCCTCAATCATTGATTCAGCAAAATTTCTAACATCCGCATCACTCATTGTTAGCAAAAAGTAAGCAAATCTTTGAGCTGTCTTTTTACCAACTGAAGGGAGTTTGCTAAACTCATTCACAAGTCTTTCCATTGAGTCTATTTGATTCATTACATTAATCCACCAAGACCACCCATCGGTCCCATTTTTTCCTTACTTAATTCTTCTGCCTTTTGAGTTGCATCCTTAATTGCAACAATAATTAGGTCCTCAAGCATTTCAATATCATCAGGATCAACAGCAGTTCTATCCAATTTAATTGATTTAATTTCCTTCTTCCCACTCATTGTAACAACAACCATTTCTCCACCAGCTTTACCAACAACTTCAGCCTGTTCCAATTCCTCTTGAGCCTTTGTCATTTGTTCTTGCATTCTTTTTGCTTGTTGCATAAGGGCGTTCATGTTCATTCCGCCACCAAAGCCTCCACCATAATAAGCCATTTTTACCTCCATAATCTGCTTTTATTTAAATTTAACTTTCGACTTGAACACATCTTTTAATGCATCTTTAATGTCTTGTTTTGAAGCATTTGCTTTATCATATTCAATAAGAATATCTTCAATGCCTTCATCAAACAATTTTACTAATTTCAATAATATATTAATTCTTTCCCTGTTGTCAATCATTTCATAACAACCCAAATCATTTGTTGCAATAATTAATTTGCTTCCAACCTGCTGAACTTTGTTAACACTAGTCAATGCATTTGAAAGCGCAAACATATTATTTTCTTTAACTTTAATAAGAACATTTCCCCAAATCTTTTCAATTTCTGTTTGTTCTCTCTTTTCAACGCTATTAATTTTAACCTCAACTGGAGTTGGCTTTTGCACTGGTGGAATTGAACTTTGTTGAACCTCATTTGAACCTCTTTCAGCATCTCCTCCACTCATTAACTCTAAGCAAGTCATTTCAAATAAATTCTCAGGATTTAAACTATATTTTAATTCCAACTCAATTTGAGCGAACTTAGAGAATGCTTTCTTTAAATAATCCATGCTAAACAAATTTGCAATTTCACTATAAACTGAGAATTCCCCTGGCAAAATATCTAAAATTGAATAGTCACCAACACCAACCTTAATCATGATCAAAGTTTTAATAAAGTCTGCCATTTCCTTGCATAAAACTTGAATGTTTTTGCCTCTGATTAAAGTGTTTTTCACATTAACGAAAAGATTATTTATATCATTTTTCACAATGGAAACCAAAATGTTTCGAATATTATCTTTACTTGATAGGCCAATAACTTCTTCGGTTTTTTCAACAGTTATATTATAATCACAGAATGATGCAACACTATCTGCAATTGAAAGCATATCTCTAACGCTTCCTTCTCCCGCTTTTGCAATCAATTGAAGACTTTTTTCATCGCAAGAAATTTCTTTTTTGTTAAAAATGTTTTTAAGATGTTCAACCAACGTGTTAATTGGAAGAAGTTTGAAATCAAACCTGGTACAACGAGATAAAATTGTTGCAGGTAGTTTGTGAATTTCTGTTGTTGCCAAAATAAAAATAACATGCTTGGGCGGTTCTTCCAAAGTTTTTAGCAATGCGTTAAATGCGCTTTCTGTTAGCATATGAACTTCATCGATTATATAAACTTTGTATTTACCAATAAGTGGCGGGAATTGAACTTTTTCACGCAAATCACGAATTTCTTCAACCCTGTTATTGCTTGCTGCGTCTATTTCAACAATATCAGTATTATTTTCACTTAATGCAACACATTCTGCACACATCCCGCAAGGATTACCGTCATGAGAGTGGGTGCAATTAACTGCTTTTGCAAATATTTTTGCCGTGCTTGTCTTCCCTGTTCCTCGGGGTCCACAAAACAAATACGCGTGAGTTAATTTTTCTGAAATTATTTGATTTTTTAATGTCTTAGTGATGAAATCCTGTCCAATAACACCGTCAAAATCTTTTGGTCTAAATTCCCTATATAACGCTAAATTCATAATTTCTCCTTAATTTTTTGCAGCTTTACTTTGATGATACATAAATTATCTTGCAACATCTGCAAGCGTTCTTATTTTCTTTTTAATTGCTTGCAACATATTGTCAACCTGTTTGTTTGTTATATTATTTTTTTCTGCAATTGATGTGTAGCTATCACCATTCAAAAATTGCTTTAATATTTCAAATTGTTCGCTTGTTAAAATATCTTTAACCTTACTTATAACAATTGTGTTAAGCTCTTTATCTATGTAATTTTGCTCAATATTGCTATTATCATCCACAATAACAAGTTTAAGGATGTTTTCCTCATCACTAGAGCTTGTCCCATCATAATACTTAATTGGCAAATATGAGTTTAACGGACTGTTTTTCTTCCTGTTTGCATTCTTTACAGCATTTTGAAGTTGCCTATGAATACAAAGAGATGCAAAAGCGCTAAAACTGTGATTTTTGGTTTCATCATAAATATTGATCGCTTTGTAAAGACCAATCATACCCTCTTGAATCAAATCATCAAACTCTGCTCCAACCAAAAAATACTCACGAGAAATGGCGGTCACTTTAGGTTTGAAAGCCTGCAACAACTCCTCCATTGCTTCTTCATCGTGATTTTTAGCTTTTTTAATTAAGCTTGAAACAATTTCTTCCGTCAATTATTTACTCCTTTGTCTTACAACCTCATATACTGCGATTGCACTAGCATTAGACGCATTCAAGCTGTTAACTTGCCCAAACATATCTAATGAAAGAACTTCATCAACCGTCTCTTTCACCAAGCGCGAAACACCCTTTCCCTCACTGCCAACGACTAGTGCGGTTGGATAAGTAAAATCCGCATCATAAAGCTTCTTACTTCCTGCCTCTAAAGCATACACCCAAACACCTTGTTTTTGAAGATCTTTGATTGTTCTAGTGATATTTGTTACCATTGCAACATTCATATGAATAACCGCTCCAGCACTTGTTCTGTAAACAGTGTCTGTCACTTCGCAAGCCCTGTTTTGAGGGATGATCACTCCATGCACCCCCGCACATTCACAGGTTCTGATTATTGCCCCTAAATTATGTGGGTCAGTTATTCCGTCAAGAATAACAATAAAGGGTTTTTCCTCTCTTCTTTCCGCCGTTAAGAAAATGTGCTCAATATCACAATATTTATAGTCTGGAATATACGCAACCAAACCTTGATTCTTAAATTTGATCTTCTTTTCGAAATCTTTCTTTTCCATTAAAACAACTTTAATTCCCATTGCTCTTGCCTTATCAACAATCTGGGTAATTTCCACATTATCATTGTCAATAGCTAAAATTTTTTCAACTCTAATGCCAGATTTTAACAATTCTCTAACAACGTTGATCCCATCAACTATCATAATCTCTCCTTTAAAAATTTATTTATCTGTCAATCTTGGTAAAACAAAATTTTTGAACATAGCTTCCAATTTATCGTTTTCATTGTTTAAATACCAAAATCCAATAAGCGACTCAAATTGAGTTGCCAAGTTATATTCTTCTTGCGTTGAGTTCTTTGCTTTATTGTTTGTGTGACTGTTTCTTGATCTCATAACGATATCAATTTCCTTACCACAAAGTGACTCCCTTAATTCTTTCATAATATCCGCCTGGGTTCTAGCGCAAACAATCAAATTTGCCTTCTTATTTAATCCATTTGGTTTTAAATCATGATTCTTAACCAAATAATCCCTAACCATCAATGTAAAAACACTATCACCCAAATACGCGAGCGATAATACATTTTTATAATAGTTTATTATATATTCGTTATTTTCCACATAAGCAATATATCACAACTTAAAAAAAAAGTAAAGAAAGTTGTTAAAAATCTTTGACAAACTGCGTCAAATTTTTTATTATTGTATTGTATAGGAGTTTTTATGGAATTCATCAAAACAATGAAAAAACGTGAATTTATCGAAATGAGCCTTAAGGCTGTTGCTGCTTTTTGCGCTGTATTTTTAGCAATTATTTTAATGGTAGGAATGATTTATAGCATTCAATTGAACTCTTTGATGAATGCTGATCAAAGAAGTTCAAACAGAGACACAACAATAGTATATTGCATTCAACAAGGAGATGAAGATAAATATTTCTTAATAAGCTTTGATCCTGAGGCATCATCTTGGGAACATGCATGGTCAGCAGCAAAGGGTGAATCTCAATTAATGTCTAAAGCTGATTGTGAAGCAATGGTTGGAAATAGCGCTAAAGAAGTTATTTTCAGAGCACCAAATGTGTTTGAATTAACAATCAACGGAACTCATTATATTGTTATGGCTGTGTTTGTTGCAGCTGTTGCAGGATTCTTCGTTTACAAATTTATTGCTCTAACAAAACAATATAAAGACATTGAAGAAAAATTTGAAAAAACAGGAACAATTGAATTAGGTTAGGAAAAAGGGCATCAACAGATGTCCTTTTTGTTTTAAATTATTTTATACATTCATTGTTGCTAATCCATATCCTCAACATTACCAACCCAATATGCTTTAATCGTAATAAATATGTCATGAACACATAAACTACATTCATGACATATTTTAATTACCACGCCAAGGCAAAACGATTAATTGAGCGCGGACATTGTATCAGTGCCAGCATTTTTTCAAACTATCATAGCATAAAACCCGCATTGGTCCTTTATTTCGAAAACAACATTCCAATTCCAATCAGAGACTATATGTGGAAAGATTATTTTGAATTGCTCAAACAAAATAGCATTTTAATCAACAATCCAGAAAATTTAAATCTAGATCAGTTCACCCGTATTGATTGAATAAATGAACATATGTTCAACCGGTTTTTTAAATGCTTCTTCAATCGCATATTTATACAAATTCAGTTGCTCCAAATACTTCTCTTTTAAAACTTTTCCTTTAAGGCTTGAAAACTTATAGTCAACCAGAATAATTGAGTTCTCTTTTTCAATAATCAAATCCACAACGCCTTGAATTAACACCTTATCCTCGATCTCACTTGGCACAACATCATAATATGGAACAAACATCATAAATTCTGCTTCTTTTCTAATGGCTATGGCATTTTCAACAAGGGAAGATAATTTTTCATGAGCCATACGTATTTTAGCATAATCAACTGTTTCAAAGTTGGTGTTTTGCTCATATGGTTTTGTTAAATCCAATTGCTCTAAAGCAGAATGATAATCCGTTCCTATCTTTGCTTTATCTTCATGGTCATATTGCGTTGATCTATTTATAACTTTTTCAATTTTATATCTATCAAATTGATGTTTTTCGCTGTTGATACCCGTAACCGTGTTTTTAAACGGAATTGAAAATTTATCTTTATTTTTATATTCAAAGTCTTCTCCAACAATGCTAACATTACGGGTTACTGAACCTTGTTCGTTGTTTATTTTTTCTATGTGGTCTAAAATTTCAATACTAAATGTTTCACCCTCCAATGAAGAGTTAACAATATCTCCTGAAAAGCAATCTAAAAACATATTCGAAAAGCTTGTTTTCTTAACATCTTCAAAATTATCACTTGAAATCGTTCCAGTTATAAATAATTTGTTTTTTGCTCTTGTTAAAGCCACGTAAAGCAGTCTCAATTCTTCTTTGTAACCTTTTTTATTGTTAACAAGTTTAATTGCATATTTTGTTAAACTATCCATTTTAACTCGATTAGCGGTATCATAATAATCGAATCCAAATCCAATGTTTGAATTGAAATTTATTGCGTCATGCTCTCTGTGATATGCAAACAACTTGCTTGAGTTGAATAAAATGACAACTGGATATTCAAGCCCCTTGCTTTTATGAATTGTTTGAATGGTAACACTGTCTTCTTTATCTTTTGATGCAAAATCGCCACTAGAAGCGACATTACTCTCCACCACCTCAATAAACTCAGCAAGCCCCAACGAATTTTCGATTTCAGAAATTTTGTTTAAAAATTCATTTAACAGCTTGAACTCTTTTTCACCTTGAGGTTTTCTCAATATAAAATATTTTAACTTGTGATGATTTAAGATATAACAAATTAGTTCCTTGTTAGACATGCAAAAACTAGCACTCTTAATATCATCAAAAATCTCAAAACCCGAATTAATTTTTAAGAATATATCATTTTCAATTAAATTTTCGCGAATTATTTGCAAATTTTCATAAAAACTAAAATTTTTATCTCTAAAACTTGCAACATCATCCATGGTCAATTCTGTCAACGCCAAAAGACTTGCAAAATAATCCACATCATCAGCAGTGTTAATAACACATTTCAATATCGATAAAACCAATTGAACACTTTCGCTTGAAAGAATATCTAATTTATTATTTCTGTTCAAAGGAATTGCGCAAGACTTCAAAACATTAATTAGTTCACAGGATTTTTCATCCTTATCTGAATGGGTTAAAATTGCAATATCTTTATATGTAAGTTTTCGTCTTTCTTTTGCGTTTGCATCATAAAACTCTGTCCCTATTAATCCCGTAATAATATTAGCAACAAGATCACATTCATTCCCGCAATTTGATTTGTTTAAATTTTTATTGTGATTTTTAACGCTATAAACTCCTTTTGCACATTCACTATCTTTTTGTTCTTTAAGGAAAATAAGCTTAACCTTATCATCAACAATATCATCTCGCTTTGGTTCTATCATACAATATTTTGCATAATCGATATCAGCTATTTTTTGAGTCATTAACTTAACAAACACCAAATTGATAAAGTTTAAAATTGTAGGACTAGAACGGAAATTAATATTCATATCAAACACATCTTCATTGTTTGAATTTTGTTTCATATTATTATATTTTTCCAAAAACCATTCAGGACTTGATCCTCTAAATCCATATATTGATTGTTTAACATCACCAACCATAAAAACGGTTGTTTTTTCACCGGTTAATTCTTTCATTAATTTATCTTGTAATGGATTAACATCTTGATATTCATCAATGAAAATATAACGATATTTTTCTTGCAATTCTTTTTTAACATTTTCGTTTTTTAACAACTTTAACATTAATCTGTTCAAATCATTAAAATCTATTAAATTATTATTTTCTTTAATTTTATTGTAATTTTTTATGAAATTTTTTAATAAATTTATAAAAATTTTCAAGTATTTTAATGTTTTTTCATTATTTTCTTCGTAATTTTCATCTATTTTATTATTTTTTAAATTATTTTTAATTTCAAAAATTTCGTCAATCTTCGAATTCAAGACTTTTAAATTATCGTTTTCTCGATATTCTTTAATTGAAAACCTATCAGATTCAAAATTAAGCAATTTGCGCAAATTGGTTTTG
>JAZLCR010000024.1:0-29278 GCA_045614345.1 Candidatus Onthoplasma sp. | reverse complement strand
GGCATGGTGGGCCTTCACGGACTTGAACCGCGGACCGACCGGTTATGAGCCGGTTGCTCTAACCAACTGAGCTAAAGGCCCCTGTTATGGTCGGAGTGAAGGGACTCGAACCCCCGGCCCCATGATCCCAAATCACGTGCGCTACCAACTGCGCTACACCCCGACGTAACAAGTATATTCTACTATAATTGAAAATAAATGTCAATGAATTTTTAAAAAATTTTTCATTTTTTTTAATTTATTTAGAATTAAATAGATTTACATCCATGTTGGTATAATTTCAAATGTCTTATTTTTTAAATATTTTAAACAACTTTTCTTATCAAAATTGAAAGATAAAAAGTTGGCTGTTAGATGAAGTGTTTTTTCGTTTGTTTTTCCATATTTATTTTCACCAACAATTGGATGACCAAAATATGCAATATGTGCTCTAATTTGGTGTGTTCTTCCTGTAACCAAATTTGCTTCAAGCAATGTACGATTTCCTCTATATTCAATGATATCAAACTCTGTTATAATTGGATCATAACCACTTGTTTTAAGCTCACTAATCCAAACCTTTGAAAGTGTTGGGACTTTCTTAAGATAAACTGTGCGCTTTATTTTTGTTATATCTACTCTACCTTCAACCAAAAGCGCATACTTCTTTGTTATTCCTTTTCTTGTTTTAAAAGCTTCAAGAAGCTCTTTTTCAGACGTTTTATTTAAGGCAAAAACAACCAAACCTTCCGTGTTTCTATCAAGTCTATGAACAGGATAAATTTCGGCATATTCTTGTTTTAAAACAGCCAACAAGTCTCTTTCTGTTTCACTTACAACTTCAATTCCAGCCTTTTTGTTTATAATGAGTATGTTTTCATCTTTATAAACCAAAGTAAACCAATCTTTTTGCTCTTTCTCTTTATAAAAAACAATAACCTTATCATTTTTATTTAAGGTAATGCTTTCTTTTATTCTTGTGCCATTAACTTTAACGTCTTTATTATCTAAAATCTTCTTAATATCAAAGCGTGAAAGAAAAGGCAATTCATCAATTATTGCCTTGACCAATTCTTTGTTTTCTTTAACTTCAAATTCAATTTTTTGCATTTATAATGAAACTTCTTTCGTTTTCCCTGCGATAAAGCAATTTTCAGCATTTGAACTAAAACATGTTTTAGCTCTATCAGTATTTAATTTAATAGTTCTTTCAAGTAAACTTTTTGCCGCTTTTACACTCATGCCCTTAGCTATATATATGTTGTATAATGCATCTTCAAAACAATCCAAAGATATTGCTTTTCCTTCCTGATGAACATTAAGATAATCAATTAAAATCTTCAATTGGCGCATGAGTTTTATTCTTTGAGCTTCATTGTATAATTCATCATAACTCAAACCATCTTCTTTTACAAGATCGTAGTCCAACATAATATGCCCAACAATATTAAAAAACATTGTTAAAAAACTTTCACATTCATCATCGTTATATGAGCCTGTTTTAATGGTTACTAAAAATTCTTTTGCTTTAATCAAATATTCTTTAGTATGTGGTAAAATGTTATAATCGCTATAATTAATCTCACAATCAACAACATGATTTCTATCACTTAAGGGTATTAAACAATGGTTATATAGTTTTAATCCTTTACATGCATCTCTCTGGCAATCCCAGCATGCATCAGCATAATAAAGTTTGCCATCTAACACAACAATATTATTTTGATGTCCATCTTTTTTTTGTGTTTTTGAATCAATACATGTCACACCAACACTGTAACACTCAATACCCAAGCGTGAACACATTTCGTTTAACAATTTTGCATATCCCACGCAAACAATATTATTCCCGTTAAGAATTGATGTTATATATCTTGACTTTGATGAATTGCTCTCATGCTCATTATATTTAAAGTTAGTGCAAAAATCATATGCCATAATAAATTTTTCAAATTGATTCAGTGGTCTGTTATTTTCAGTTGGTATAGTTAGCGAATTAATATAATCCACTTCTGACTGTAGCTTATCATTGGTGATTAAAATCTCGTCTAAAGTAAACAAATCTTCAGCTTCAATTACTAATTGGGCATTATTTTCTTCTAGGTATTGTTCAATTTCAATTAAACATTCTAATTCGTTTCCTGTAAGGTAGTTGTCAGATTCCATTTTAAAAGCAATCATTTTACCGCTTAAGTTAAATCCAATTTGTGACAATTCTGATATTGATTTTTTTAGTTTTAAAATTGTTTCAGAATCTATTTGATTTGAAAATATTAAAAGCCCCTTATTATCTTTAATCAAAGATTCAAGAGCTTCTACTTTATTAAAATCTAAACATCTAAACACACCGCTTGATTCGATTAATCTTAAGAATAAACTTTCTTCCTCGTCTAAATGTATCATTTTTTCTCCAAGTATAAGTTTTTCATATATTTTGCGCCAATTTCCTGAGTATCGCTCGCTTCGCTTATAACCCAAGGATATATTCCCATTTCATGCAAAAGTGTAACAAAATCATCAAGATTTGGTTTTCCAACGCTTCCATCTGGCATATTCTCACCATGCATAAGGTGTTTGATTTCGCCTTTATCGTTGTAATTTATTGTGTATGCGTGGAAATGTACAAATTTAAACTTTTCTGGGAGTTCATCTTTTAATTTTTGCAAGCGAACTCGCAAATCTTCAATATTTTGAATGCTCCCCAACTCTCTTGCGTGAAGGTGTGCGATATCAATACATGGATAACAATATTCACAGTTTTTACAAATTTCAATTATTTCATCAAGGGAACCAAGATTTGCCGTTTTACCCCCAATTTCAGGATAAAGACGCACATCTCCCATATCTGTTTCGCTAGTAAACTCATTCACAGCATTTATTAATTGTTTAACTGCAAATTCTCTTCCATCTTCAGTATTGCTGTGTCCGCCACCCGGATGAAATATAATTCTGTTAACTCCAATAGATTTTGCAAGTTCAATTCCTTGTTTCATGTTTTCTTTGCTTCGCTCAACGACTGGAGCGTTAAGACTTCCAAGATTTATATAATATGGTGCATGAATTGAAAAATGAATTGTATTACTTTCTTTTTTGATTATTTCTTTATTAATATCTGAAATCCTGAAACCATAAACGCATTGAATTTCATATGCATTCAACCCCAGTTCTCTTAACCAATTGAAAAGATCACGAAATTTACCTTTATAATTGGTTGGAACTCCTGCCACACCAAAAATCCCCATTTAATCTCCTAAACAAAATTTTTGAAAAATTTTTCTCTTAGCAACATCAGTTTGGCGTTGCTAATTCTATAACTATTTTCAATACCATTATTAAACATATCATTTAAATTTTTAACAGCCTTGCTATCTTTGATAAATATTAAACTTTGCGGACTGGTATTTAAATGTTCTCTATCTATAATAAATGAACCTAAAATAACATAGTCATCATCAATTGTTATAGCATTAAAGTTAATATAGCCATCAAATAAATAAACGTTTGCTCCATATAAAGCCAATTCCTTCGCATATGCTCTAGAAGCAAAGTATTTCCCACGCCTATCATTTTTTAGTGGAACCATCAATCTAACCTGAATGTTTGAGTTGATTGCAAATCTCAAAAGCGACATTATGCTCTCAGTTGGAATAAATTGTTTTAGCTCAAGTTGAATTGATTTTTTTGCCATACATATAGCCTTTATTATTGCAAGTTCTAAATCAGAATTTGCCTGATTTGCCACGAATTGAATATAATTTTTGTTATTATATTCGGTTCTGCTATTTTGTTCATATGGGATAAATTTCCCACTTGCAAAAATTGTGTCCTTATGAACTTGAACATCAATATCTTGAACGATGTCACCCTTTAGTTTTATGTATGTTGCAGCATATTCGCTCTCACCTTTAAATTGGCTTTTTGATATATCGAGATTTCCAATATATATTATATCACCATCAATTGAGATTGCATTTCTAAGATTTCCGTATACCCTGCCGGCAGTATTATATTTGCTAAATCTATAAACCTTAACTCCTACCGAACGCAAAAGTTTAATGATTGAACTTTTTATTTTTAAGTCGCATACAACTCTCACTTCAACATTGTTTTCAGCTTTATTAATTAAAGCATTTTGAATTTCCACAAAATCTTTCGAATTAAATCTTGTCAATTCAAAAATTATGTATTTTTTCGCCTTCTTTATATCATCAATCAAGTTTTGCTTGAACTTTGCATGATCATGCATGATTTCGTAATTGTTATTTGATGTTGTTTGTGTGTTAAAAGCTAAACTATTAAACTTAAACACTTCATGATCTGTTTCATCATGATTATTATACAAATTGTTTGAAATGAGTTTATTATATATCTCATCCTCTTTCAATTTAACATTAAAAGAATTGCGTTTCTTATAAAAAACGTTTCTAATCAATATATATATACAATAGCCCACTATTTGTGAAAACAAAAAAACAAGTGACCAAATGATTATGTTTTTGGGTTTGTCTCTTTCCAAAATAATCATCACGCTCATCATAATAGTATAACTTAAAAATATAATAATTCCTAAAACAATATTTAAACCAATCATCTTATTATACATATTATCAAATTTAATGCCATAAATCAAGTTAATAAATGTCTTATCAGCAAAAGATTATTCATTTTTTGATTCTGCGCATTAGATTTCTAACTTTATGTTTAGAAATTATTGTATTAATTTTAAAATTGTGCTAAAATTAATGTATGCTGATATGGCTCAGTTGGTAGAGCAATTGATTCGTAATCAATAGGTCGGGGGTTCGAATCCCCCTATCAGCTCCACATAAACGACTATTAATTAAAGCCCTTTTCATTAATTTGCATAATTTCCAAATAAAAACTAGCCTTATGTGGCTAGTTTTTTTTAATTTACAATAACATCAATTTCAACAAATATATTTAAGTTGGATGCTATTGAAATTGTTATTTTTGCATTACCTATTGCAACTGCTCTAATTTTAATAAGCGCGTCATCTGCCACACTTTCAATTAAGACAACATTTTCATCGCTACTAACAACTGAAATCGTCTGTTTAACATACTCATTATTTTGATCTTGAACTGCAAAGTTTATATGAAACGTGTCATCAACAAGATCCAAATTAATTCTATTATTTAAAACATTGTTTAACAAAATTTTATATTCAGGTGGTTCCTTTATATTGATATCAAAAGCATAAACATATTGAAGTTTTGATTCAATAACTGAAAATAAAACTTTTCCATCTCCTGTATTATTAGCCCTTAATGCTCCATCTACAATACTAAAATTTTCATTTGTAACAACTGAATATTGAACTCCACCAGCAATATTAAACACATCATTAACATGAATTGTTTCGCCTCGAACAATCGATTCTTTAATCAGTTTTATTGGTGATTCTTCCATACTTTTTACTTTCACTGAAATTGTCTTTGAAAAAAATGTGGACTCTGATTTTGGCATTTTAAATTTTATCGTGTAATCACCAACAGCTGTTGCCATTAATTTATTGTCTAAAAATTCAATTCCAGTGCTTGTGCTAATTTCAATGTTTAATTTATTTATCATATTACTAGGTGTAACCGCTATATAACCTTCCAAAAAATTAACACACATTCCAACCGGAATCTCAATTGTATTTGGAACTTCAACATAAAAATATGAAGCATATGTTTCAGAATTGCCTTCGTGTTTACTGTCTGGTTCGTCACTCTTAGGAACCAAAACAAGAGCTACCGCAAGCCCTACTATTATAACAATTGAAAATATTGCATAAAACCAAAGTTTCTTTCTGTTCATGTGAATATTTTAATATATTTTGTCGTATTTATCAATAAATTTCTTCAAAATGACAAAAATTCGACAATTTTATTTTTGCCACATCAAAACACTATCAAAAAAGAGCATCAAAGTATGCTCTTATTAGCTAATTTGCTTCTTTTTTAATATTTGTAATAATGTTTAATTTGTGCTTTTCAGAGTTCTTATATGAGACATATCCTTTAACTCTAGCTCCTAATTTATAGATATGATGAGTTGCAACATTTGCTCTATCGCTATTTTCTTTTGTTATTGCCATTGCTGTTATCCCATTGTCAAGCTTGATCAACGCGCCAACCTGCAAAATTTTAGTTACTTCACCCTCAACTTCATCTCCAAGATTTATTGCTTTAAAAAGTTTGTCTGTTGGACTCTCAACAAGTTGTTTCAAACCAACACTAATTCTTGAAAAATCTGTGTTTGTTTCAATGATTTTAAAATCGTATTCCTTATTCATCTCAACAATCTCACTTAATGTGTTAATCCTTGTGTGACTCGCATCTGATATTGAAAGTTTTGCTTTAGCTCCGTTTGTTAAAAGAACAATTGCATATTTATCTTCTAGTTTAATGATTGAACCTTTCAACACATCTCCAACCTCAACAGGTGTAATATTTTCTTGCTCAAGCAATTTTGTTGAAACAACAATTGATTTTTTAATATTATCTAATTCAATAACAATTGCTGAAATTTCTCTGCTTTTAAGTTTATCTCTATCAACAAAATCAGCCCTTGAACATTGAGCAAATGGCAAGAAAACTCTATAGCTCATAAAATCGCCCAAAAGACCATAGCTATTAATATCGTTAACCTTAAAACTAAGCTCACTTCCAACTTTAAGATTTTTTAGTTTCTCCTTGTCTTCTATTATTTTATTTACGTTTGCATGTGTCATAACAAGGCAACCCTTCTCATCAATCTCTCCGGTTACCATAACCAAAATGGCATCACCAATTTTAAAATTTGATTCTAATTCCTCACGAGGAAACACTCCTTCACGAAGCCCTCCAATTGCAACTGTAACCTCTTTAGAACCAATCACAACAATTGTTCCAGTTATTATATCTCCACGATTATAATGTGTCATTGTAATATCAAAATCTTTCATTTTCATTATTTGTTTTCTCCTTCAAGCTGTTTTTCTTCATGTTTAATTTGCGGAAGCAAACTGTTCATTTCCGTTACAATTAGATTGGCAAATTCGGTTAAATACTCTTTATCTTTTTTTCTTGTCTCGTCTGGATATATTGGTTTTCCAATAATAAGCTTTGTTCTTCTAAAAGCTTTGAGTTTTTTGTCATACATCATTGGAACAACTGGAGTGTTTGTTCTGATTGCAAACATAGCAACCCCCTCTTTTGCACTCCCTTCTTCGATATGAACTGTTTTGGCTCTTGTTCCTTGCGGAAATATTGCAATTTTCTTATCTTTTGAAATCAAGCGAAAAATTTCCTTGATTGCTTTTGGGTCTGCTTGTTTTCTATCAACCGAAACAGCGCCATAAGATCGCAAAATTAAGCTGTTAAATTTCTTTTCGAACAACTCCTTTTTGGCAAGATATCTAAACTTTTTAAAAAACTTAATATCTAGTATTACCGCATCCAAATTTGACATATGATTACATGCTAAAATATAGTTCTTTCCTTTTAGTTCCTTCATGTTTTTCTTGCCAACCATTTTGATTGGAAAAATTATAATCATGGGTATAAATATTATCCAAAAACTAATCCAAAATATCATTTTATTTTATCCTTTTAATGCTATTCCCCGCAACAAAACCTGTTGACCAAGCAATTTGTAAGTTAAATCCGCCAGTTAGTGCATCAATATCCAAAACCTCACCGACAAAATACATGTTTTCAACAAGTTTACTCTCACAAGTTTTAGCGTTTACATCCTTAAGATCCACTCCGCCACTGGTTACAATACTAACGTTGATATTATCCAATGAATTTATTGAAAAGTCAAATTTTTTTAATGTGTTTATGAGTATTTGGCGATCTAACTTGGTGAATTCGCTCATTTTTTTATTTTTAATTTTAGTTTTTTTCATGAAAAACTCAATAAAACTTGCAGGAAGAAGCGAATTTAAGTAATTTCTATAATCCTTTTTTGCAAACTCAACAAATTCCCGTTTGAATTTTTCATTTAATTTTTCTTCACTTAGTGCAGGTTTTAAATCTATGTATAACTTTGTACCTTTTATTTCCAGTTTATTAATTTTTGAAGATAAAGTTAATGCAATTGGACCCGTTAATGAATTGAACGTAAACAACAAATCCCCAAATTCTTCAAAAGATTTGTTTCCGTTTTTATAACTTAATGTAACATTCCTTAAACTCAAACCATTAAGTTCGCTTACATTTTCACTAACAACAATTGGGCAAAGAGCACTTCTAGGCTCAATAATTTTATGACCAAATTGTTTTGCAATCTCATATCCCAAACCAGTTGCGCCTGTTCCAGAGTAACTAACACCGCCAGTTGCGACAATTAAACTATCGCAAGTGTACTCAATTTTGTTGTCACACAATATATTGAACCTTTCATCTTTTTTTACAGATTTTATTTCTTGATTCAATGAAACATCAACACCATATCTCTGCATAGTCTTCTCTAAGGTTTTGATTACATCGCTTGATTTATCACTATCAGGGAACACCCTATTCCCTCTTTCTGTTCTTAATCTAAGCCCATTTTCTTCAAAAAACTCCATTGTTTTTTGAGGATTAAATTGATTTAAAGGTGAAAACATAAATTTGCTGTTTGTGATTGTGTTGTTTAGGTGAGTTTCTATTGAGCTATTGTTTGTTAAATTGCATTTTCCCTTTCCTGTGATATATAACTTCTTTCCCAATTTTTCATTATGATCGAGAACAAGTGTTGAAAGACCATTTCGCGCAGAAAAAATACTTGCCATCATTCCTGACGCTCCGCCACCAATCACAATAACATCATAATTTGTTTTCATAATTAGTTTATTATAACATAAATTTAAATTATTGGCAAATATTGAAACAAAGAAAAAAGACTTTTTCAAGTCTTTATATCTTACTCAAAATGAAATGTGTTGCCATTGTTATCATGCACAACTTTTTCTATCCTTTTATTATATTCTCCAATTTCTTTAACACTTTCGATGTAATCCTCATCTTCTTGCATTAAAGATTTTCCAATTTCGCCTTTTCTTTTGTGGTCTAATAATTCAAAACGATACCCTCCATCCCAAAGATACATTGTTCGTTCCGCAAACTCACACCAAATTTTGCTCATTTGTTCGTTTACTTCTAAAATTGTTATTGGTTGATTAATTTTTTCTGAATATGTAACACAATAACCAGATATCGAAACCATTCTCCAACTATCACTTGTTTTAGATTTGAAAGTTAAAATAACTCTAGGTCTTCCATAATCTTCATCAATATCTACTTTAATTGGTCTTCTATCATAACTTGGTGGCAAAAGTTGTTCTTGTTTAAGCATTGCACCGAATTTACTATAATCTATATATTCCAAGACCATTAAAGGTAAACCCTCTGGATATTTGTCATCAACTGAAGGTTCTTTTTTTAAAACACTAGCAAGAGGTTTAACTTCTTGTTTTTCTTCTACATTATTTTTTTGATTTCTTTGAAATAATTTATTTAATAATCCCATAACACTCCCCATCTTCGTTAGTCATTAAATTATTACGATATCCCCTATCCCAAGCAAACATAACTCTTTCGGCAAAGTTATACCAAATGTTTGTCATTTGATCATTAACTTCTAAACCTGTTAGCGATGAACCAACATTTTCCGAATAGGAAACAATGTATTTGTAAATCTCAATTTGTCTAACAGATTCTGTCGTTTTTGATTTAAAAGTGAGTAAAACTCTTGGAAGTTCAATAACCGTATCAATCTCAACATTTAATGGTTTTTTATCATAACTTGGCGGAAGCAATTGTTCTTGTTTTAATAATGTTCCGAATTGTTCATAGTCTATCATCTCCAAAACTTGAATTGGTAATCCGTATGGATATTTTTCCAAAAGTGTTGGGCTACCGATGAGTTCAATCGGCCTTTCTTTTTCTTCTTCAATATGTTTTTCAGTTAACTGACTTACAGCCTGTCCTGGTTGTTGGTATAATTCTTCAGTTCTCCCTTTAAATAAAATTTGTTCAATTATTCTCATATTTTTATCCTTTAGATATACTTACATTATACCATACAATTTAGGTCTTGTAAATAGAAAAAACAGCATTATCTTGCTGTTTTATTCTTCATTAAAGATGTGTTATTTCTTTAAACTTCTTAAATATTTAAGTTCTCTTGCATTTAACGGCACATATTCTCCACGAGAAAGCCCTCCAAGTGTGATTTCGCCAATTTGAGTGCGACGAAGAAGAGTTATATTCTTTTCAATCACTTCAAACATTTTGCGAATCTGACGATTTTTACCTTCACTAATTGTCACCTTTAATTTAGCAATTTTATCTAATTGTTCAACAAGTTGAATTCTGCAAGGTTTTGTTACATATCCGCCAATATCAACACCCTGAGACAAACGTTGAATTTCATCTTTTGATATTGTTCCCTCAACATGTACAGTATAAGTTTTTTCAACTTCACTGTTTGGCTTAGTTAAAATGTTTGTGATATCTCCATCATTAGTGAAAAGCAACAATCCTTCTGTGTCATAATCTAATCTCCCAACTGGATAAACCCTGTGATGAACGCCTCTGAGCAAATCCATAACTGTTTTACGCTCCTTATCATCATCAACAGTCGTTACATATCCTTTTGGTTTGTGGAGTTTATAGTAAACAAAATTTGTGTTCACCTTCACAGGCTTGTTATTAAATTGAACACTATCTGAATCTTTAATGTCTGTTGCAAGATCGCGAACAACCTTTCCATTAACCTTAATTTTTCCTGTTGTTACTAGCGATTCAACATTTCTCCTGCTTCCAAGTCCAGCCAATGCTAAAAATTTATTAATTCTCATAATTTACATCCCATAAAATTTGTAAATCAATAATAACTCAATTAATCATTTCACAAATTAACCTACTAATTCATCAAATCTTCATCCCACAAGATTTCGCTAATTTCCAAAGTTTTATTATCAATGAGTTTATTGATTTTATTAATTGTAACTAATTTTATGGTTTTTAGCAAGTCATTTTTTAAAAATACTTTAATTTCACCAACAACATCTCCCTCTTTTGCATTGTCTAATTTAACCAAATATTCAATTTTTAAATTATTTTCTTCTTCGTGTGTTAATGGATAAATAAAGTCTTCTTCTGCATAAAGATATAGTTTGCCTTGATTCTTATCTATTATATATTCGTTATAAATTTCTCTATCTTTATCAATGATTTTTTTGTTTTCATAGTGTTCATGAGCATTGTTTAAAAGACTCGCACTCTCTTCAAACATAGGTCCACAATTAAGAACGACACAAATAAACGTTTCGTTTCCCCTCTCTGTTGCAGAAACCAGGCATCTACCTGCCTTTTTTGTGTAGCCTGTTTTAACTCCAACACATCCTTCTAAACTATTTAATAAACGGTTTTTATTTGCCATGTATCTCTTGTCACTTTTATTAGTTGCCTCAGCGACATATTGCTTGCAAGAAACAATTTCTTTAAATATTGGATTGCTTAGTGCATAGGCAGTAATTTTAGCAAGATCAAGCGCCGTTGTGTAATGATCCTTGTGATTAAGGCCATGCGGTGTTACAAAATTTGAATTTAAAGCGCCAGCCGCTATTGCTGTTTCATTCATCAGTTTTGCAAAACCTTCGAGATTCCCTCCAACATGAAAGGCAAGCGCAACAGCACTATCATTTCCACTTCTGAGCATTAATCCATATAACAGATCTCTAACACTCATTAATTCGCCATTTCTTAAATATATTGAAGATCCTTCCACCCCAACCGCATTATCATTAATCTGAATGATTTCATCAAGATTTTTACAATTTTGAATAACTGTTAAAGCTGTTACTATTTTTGTTGTCGAAGCCATTGGCAAACACAAATCCATATTTTTGCTTGCAATCACTCTTCCACTATCTTTTTCAATAACACACATTGCTTTTGCGCTGGTTTGCATATAATTTAACTTAACAGCATCAACAATCATTTTATTTGAGTTTAATGTGGAAATTAAAACAAAAAATGTGATAAGTATTAAACAAGGTAATTTAAGTTTTTTCATTTAAGTTTCTCCAAAAACTTTTTCATAATATCGGTTGCATTTTTAATTAAGCCAAAATATGCGCTAGACTTATCAGCTCTAATTAATTTAAACTTGTTATTGTCTACCACAAAAAAGCCAATTGGCGATACTGTGAAACCTCCGCCCGTTCCTCCTGCCATTGGAAAATCTGCAGAATTACGTTTTGCATTAAGATCATTATATTCTCCACCGCCCGAAACAAAACCAACACTAACTTTAGAAATTGGAATTATTTGGCTACCATCCGGCATGCTAATTGCATTCCCTATAACACAATTGATGTCAATAAGCCCTCTAATTTTTTCTAACGAGATATCAACTAAACTCTCAATTTTTCTTTCTTCATCCAAATTGACTCTATCTTTTTTCACTTGCCACCTTCCCTTTAATTTTTACTTTAATTGTTTCAATAATTGTCATCACAATTGTATAAATTATATCAAACACACTCATTCTGATTTCATAACTAAACCTAACATTGAAAACATCATCATTATATTTTGGATTAACCTCTATAAAAATATGTGCTAGTTTTTTGTTATTTTTCACTTTGCATAAAACACACTTGCTTAAAACATCAATAAATCCACAGGTTGTTGCCGTAACCATTGAATCTAACATAAAACCAAAATTAGAAACTATATCACAATTGAGCAGTTGATGTCTAAAATATAGTTGTTTTGTGAGATGAGAGATAAAAACGATATTAATGTTTTTCTTATCAATTTTCTCTTTCCTTTCCTTGTTGTTAAAATAGATATAAATATATCCATTTTTCACCCTAAATTTAAATTCAAGTTTAATTTTATTAAAAAACTTAACACTTATACCACCTTTCAATTTAAGTAGATTCAGCTTGATTTCAAACCTAATCAAAAATGGATAAACAAATTGCCAAATATTTAAAAACGTTAAAAACAAAAAAATAAGACGCCACATAATAGTAGTATCTTATTTTTCAATGATTTTATTCTAATTTTAATAATCTGTTTTAATGATTTTCTAATCAAAGTTTATAAATCAACAAATGTAATTTATTACTATGGTAACAACCTAATAGCTTTTAATCTTTTGGTTGTTCTTCGGTTCCATTAGCTGAGTTAGATTGATTATCACTTGGTTCTTCATCTGGAATTTTAAACTCACGATATAAGCTTTCGCCATCGCTGTGAATAACTCTAATTCTATCAAGAAGCTCATTGTAGTTTGGAAGTTCATCAATTGAGTTTAATTCAAAACGCTTTAAGAAATTCTCAGTTGTTCCAAATAAAACTGGTTTTCCAACTGTGTCTTTTCTTCCAACAACTTCAATGAGATTATTAGCCTGAAGAAGTTGAATTGCATAGTCACAGTTTACACCACGAATATTTTCAATGTCTATACGGGTTACCGGTTGCTTGTAAGCCACAATTGCAACTGTTTCCATTGCAGCTTTGGTTAAACTACGTTCTCTTATTGGGTTTAAAATTTCACTAATATTTTCAACAATTTCAGGATTAGAACAAAGTTGCACTTTATTTTTATATGTAATTATATTAATTCCGCTATCTTTATTGTACTTTTCTTTTAAAGAATCTAAGCACTTATTAAATTCTCTGTCATTCATTTCAAATCTAGATTTGAATTCATCAATTGCAACACCATCACCAGAAACAAACAACACACCTTCAATGATTTTTGTTATTTCCTTAAGACTCATCTTTCAACTCCTTTCTTTTGATTTTTATATCAGCATATCTTTCTGCTTGAATAACTTCAATTTTTTGAAATTTAAGCATCTCAAGAATTGCCATAAAAACGGTAATAATTTCCATTTTTGAATATGTGTCATCAAACAAACTAAAGAAATTAATCTCTTCCGTATCTTTTAATATGTTGCTTAAAAATTGAATTTTATCCTGAACTGTCCAACGATCACGATTGATCTTCTTTTCTTGAGGGTTTTCCCTATCTTTTGTTCTCATCAATATAAATGCAAATGCATCTAAAAGTTTATCCAAATTAAATTGATTGAAAACAATTCTTGCATCACCAACATTTTTATCTGGTTGTTTATAAAGCCTATCAACATTCTCTTGAGCTTGTAATACTCCGCCAGCATCTTTGAAGAGCTTATACTCTTGAATTTGAATTCTTAACTTTTCTTCGTCGCTTATTTCTTCAACTTCCTCTTCTTCTTGTTCAACAGGAAGTAATGATCTTGATTTAATGAGCAAAAGTCTGCTTGCCATATCTAAAAACGCAGTTGCTTCTTCCATGTCTAATTGTTGCATTTCCTCAACATATTTTAAATACTGATCAGTTATTTCAGCAACTTTAAAAGTTTTTATATCAAGACCTTTTTCATCTATGACCTGCAAAATAAGGTCTAGTGGCACTTCTAGACCTTCAAAACTAAATTTTAAGTTAGATGAAGATTCAATTTCCTCAACCATTTCTTCCATCATAACACCCCCAACCACGCAATTGGAAAATAAACAAAATTATTTAAAAGAGATAAATACATTTCGAAAATATCGAATCCAAAAAATAAATCAGTTAACATCCCAACAAAGAGAACTCCAATTAAAATTCTAAAACCATTTCTGTTTGCAAATTTAATATATTTATTGTTTGGTTTTGCAAATGATTCAATAAAAGCAAAACCATCCAATGGCGGAATTGGCAAAAAGTTAAACATTGCCAAGAAACTATTAATTAACATAGAATATGTTAAAACCATATATACATAATCCATAGCCACTCCACCAGAAAGGCCAACGGTGGCCATCAAAATTGCATGAATAACAGCTGCAATTAATCCCATTAAAAAGTTTGAAATAATTCCAGCAATAGAAACCAAACGGGTCCCCTTTTTAAATTTTTTGTAATTAAGAGGATTAACGGGTACAGGGTTTGCCCAACCAATACCCAAAAACACAAAAAATACAAATCCTAATAAATTAAAGTGTTTTATTGGATTAAGTGTTAGCCTTCCAGCTTCTTTGGCTGTTGGATCACCCATTTTATACGCTACAAAGGCATGCGAAAATTCATGTATTGTTAGTGAAATCATATAAACAAAGATGGTAATCAAAAAACAAATTACCGCGTCCTTGGCTGTTAAGTTTTCACTAAATAAAATTGAATATATCAAAACTAACTCCTAATCAATTATATCAAATTGAGTGTTTTGAAGCAAACAATTTTGATTATAATTTTGATTAATGTTTTTGGTTTCATAATTTTACCATATCTTTAAAAATTCTAATTATTTGGTCAATATATACCAAATAAAAAACATACACACCCCATATGATGTGTATGCATGTTTTTATGCTTTAACTTTCATTGTGTTTAATCGATTATAAAACGAACTCAAATTTAGTGGATTTTTCACATTTGTTATTTTAGTAATTTCACTATCATCTTCATTTGTTAAAACAATCCCAAGTTCTTTAAACACTTGCAAACAAACAAAAAATTGCAAATATGAATAGTTCGCTTTTTCTTTGATTTTAAATAAGATATTTTTGAACAAATTGTGAGTGTAATAACCCGTTATTTTATTTTCATGAGCAAACTGAATTAATCTAAAATATCTTCCAAATTCAGCACGTGACAAATTTATATTTTTCAATAATGAACAGTGTAGTTCTTGATTGTTTGGAAGATAAATCGTTGACTTTGTTGCTTTTTGAAGTGCTGATAAATATCCCATATTAAGAATCGGATCAAGAAATATTATTCTGCTAAAAGTGTTAAAACAAGCAAAATTCGTTGGCGCCAAAATAATTGTGTTTAATCCTGTTTCGTCGTTAATGTTCATTATTCTATTCTTAATTATATTATTGCTATCATAAATTGATTTAAAATTTATATATGTGTTATAATCGTTTGCAACAATTAGAGTTCCGTAAACATTCTTTTCCATATCAATAATCAGTCTTATTAATTGATCTCTATTATAATTATTGAATGAATATGTTCCATCGAGAGGATAAATCATTTGCCTGATATATTCTGCCTGAAGAATTTCATCATCCTGCGGACGATATATATCTTCATAATCGATGGATTTTACAATACCTGAAATTTTCTTTGAATTCCTAAATGTGTCAATATTCAAATCTGCCAATAAATTGCATGAAGTGTTACCTGATAAAACAAAATACTTATCGCTTGAGTTGAAGGCAAGAAGGCTGAAGTTTGGATATGAAAGCACTAAATGTTGAGGATGTTTTGGAAGTGAACTCACGATGGCATTTTTAAGCTTAAAATTGAATATTGGTCGTGCATTCATGTGTCCACATGGTTCTAACCTATCAATATCTTCAACAAACTTTAATGTGATTTCATTTTCATCCAAAGCGAAATCATATGATTTAGTTGGTAAGAAATCTGCTTTATTTAAGTTTTCAGCAACATACTCATTTGTAAGTCTCACAAACTCATCAAATTTCTCAACTTTAAAAGTTAATCCTGCAGCCATTGGGTGTCCACCAAATTTAGTTAACAAGTGTGACATACTGCTAAGCAAGGTGTGAACATTCACACCGTTAACACTCCTGCATGATCCTGTTAATTCGTCTTCAACTTGACTAAATAAGAATGTTGGCCTATGATATTCGTCAGCAATTCTTGCAGCAACGATACCCAATATTCCACTATCCCATTCAGGACTTGACATTACGATTGCATTTATTCTAAAAATATTTGAGTTTTTTAACTCTTCTTTTACATCATTATAAACCTTTTCACAAAGTTGTTGACGTTGATTATTATACTCTAAAATCTTATTACATAATTTTTTAATGTTTATAGGATTTTCTTCCATGTATAATTCAAGACTGGTTTCAGCAGACCCCATTCTTCCACTGGCATTAATTTTAGGTGCAACTTTGAAGGCTATGTCACTAGCTTTACAATTGTTTTCATTGAGCCCACACTCACGCATTAATTTCAATATTCCATGAGGGGCTTTGTTAATATTTTTTAATCCTAAATAAACAATTGTTCTGTTTTCATCTCTAAGATCAACAATATCTGCAATGGTTGCAATTGAACAAATAGGTAAATATTCGCTAGCAACTGATATGCCTGCTAATGCTTGAACAAGTTTAAATGCAACACCTGCACCACATAGAGAATCAAAAGGATAAGTCTTGCTAACCTTAGGATTAATAATTAAACAAGCTGGAAGATTTTCACCTCTTTCATGATGATCTGTCACCAAAACATCAACCCCAAGAGATTTAATATATTCAACCTCATTTATTCCTGTTATTCCACAGTCCACAGTTATAACTAAGTCTGGTTTGTTTGTAGCAAAAATTTTGTCAATTGTTGCAATTGTCAATCCATAGCCATCTTCATACCTATTTGGCATAAAATTACTAACATTTGCACCTATGGAGTTAAAATATTTAATTAAAATTGCACTAGCACTAATTCCATCAACATCATAGTCTCCAAATATTAAAATCTTGCTGTTTTTAGCAATGTGGTGTTCTATCAACTCAACCGCAGACTGCATATCTTCAAATAAAAACGGATCATATAAATCTGTTAAGCTGGGATTAAGAAATTTATTTAATTTTTCTTGCGAATCTATACCTCTTGAGTATAAAAGATGGACTAAACGCGAGTCTAGATTATAAATTTTTGACATGCTATCAATAAATGGTTTATTTCCTCTTTCTTCTAAATTACAAATGTATTTCATAGTTTCTCTTCTTTTTATTATTATAAATCATTTTGGTTGTAATTGCAATAAGTTTGTTATAAATTTATTGTATTTGAATTGAATTACAAATAATAAAAGACCTTCCAAATTGAAAGGTCTTTTAAATTTTTTACTTGTTTTTGCCTTGATTGTTTGATGCTTTAATCTTGGCGCCTCTATTTCTACATCTTGTTATAAATACACTCCAAACAAAAGGTACAACATACCATGTCACAGCTAAAACAGAAACAGCCATAAACATTATATTAATTGCCACATGCTTAAGCGTTATTGGAGCTATCAAAACCAACAACAAACCAATTGCAAGCAATACAATATTAATTATTGTTGTTCTGAATTTAGATGAATTAATGCCTTTTTCTAATGCTGTTGCATAATCATTAGATTTTAACCAGCTAGAGTTGTGCATTGATTCAAATAAATCAATAGCAAAGTATATGATTAACATGTTTAAAATCACAAGCATTGCAAAATAACTTAATCCAACTGTCAATCTTAGAATTGACCCTAAAGACATGAAACCAATTGTTCCAAGCACACATGCAATAATCACACTCATCGCACTTGCACCATTATATCTTGCATATGCAAATATTGATGCAACAACAATAAGCAATAAAATTGAAACAGCTGTAAAAATATAATCTGTGTTTTTAACTGACGCACCAACATGAATATGCTTTGAAATGTTGTCAACACTAACTTTAAGCTCTTCAGCAATTAAATTGTTTACAATTTCAGCATCTTCATTTTTAATATTATTATGATATCTTATGATTAGTTGTGTGTCATCACCTTCACCATTAACTAAAACTGTATCAAATTTTCCATTATATGAATCAACAATACGACCTATTTCGCTTTTATGCTTGCCGAAATTATCTAATGTTGCCTCACTAACTGTTGCGCTAAATTCGTTATAACCATTAATTTCAAAATTTCCATTCATTCCAAAGATTAAGAAAATCAAAATTCCAACCAACAAGAATGCAGCAACAGCAATTAAAATTGTTTTATTGTTTTTAAAATAATCTTTATTTGATTTAGTAAAATCTCTCTTAAGCATCTTTACCTCCTTTGTGGAAGTTACATTTCTTACCATCCTCATTGTTTAGTGCAAGATACATCTTAACAAACAATCTCATAAGCACTAAATTGATGAATGTTGAAACTATAGACAATACCAATGCAACCCAACCCAATGATTGAACTGAATTTATTGGCATGAACACGCAAATCAATCCAACAATTAAAATCAATGCGTTCAAAAATAGCGTTTTAAACAATGTTTCCTTTTGTGACTCTCTGAAGGCAATATATAATGTTGTTCCTGCTTGATAGTGTTCTTTTGTTTTTTCAAACATCATCAACATTCCATCAGCGGCCAAAATGAAGCAGATTAATAATGAAATCATTCCTGCAAAATTTAAATGCGCAAGTGGAATTGATTGCAACAAGAACAATGCAATTGTTATAAAGAATAACAAGTTAAAGCAAGCAAGTAATCCAGCATGATGATATTTAACAATCAAGAATGCAAACACCGCGATTACTATTGCAACCATTGCAATTGTTAATAATAATGTTGCAGACTCTCCATAACTTGCAGAAATATAATCACTTGAAATTTGCGTTAGTGATAAACCAAGCAATCCCGTTTTAATTTGGTTTGCACAAGTGGTTGCATCAATCATGGTTTCAAATGTTTCGCTTTGCAAATAAATCATTCCATCTCTAATCTGGTCATTTCCGTAATCCAATTCTGCGAATTGATTTTCTCCAAAATAAATATAAATAGTTTTACCTTTAGATTCTTGAGCAACCATATCAATATACTCTTCTTTGAACTCTAACAACACGTAATATGAAACTTCTCCATTCTCAGGATTGTTATATTGCATTGACTCAGCACCTTTAACATGTTTTCCTGTTGCAAATGGCTTGCTTCCATCTGAATTAGTCGAAAAAGATATTGCAGCAGGATTTCCAATCAACCCTTCAACTGCAGCTTTATCTTCAATTGTTAATAAGTTTCCAACTTGAACAACTATGCCATCTTCACCATATTCAGCAACAGTTACATCCTTATAACCTTCTGCCTTAACAATTTCAGCCAAGTCGTTCATTGTTGCAACTCTTAATTCATTATATTTAGTGTTGATTTCATCTTCACTCTGTTCCGCGCGATAAACTATTCTAAGCGAACGACTCACATCTTCACCCAGTTTCAAATTTGAAACAAAGTTAGAATATGAATAATAATTACCGCTTATCGACAATGGATATGTGAAATTCACAAAACAAGCAACTAAACATAGAACTAAAAGGATACTGAATAATATAAATAGGCTTTTTGAACGTTTTTTAGTCATGTAATTCTCCTTTGGTTTATTTGATTTGCCAAAAAGCAAACGAATTTCTCTAATTCAAGACATATTATATATAATATCAAAAATTTTGTCAAACAAAAGTGGTCAAGAAAATGAATATATTATAATATTTATCTCAAAAAACTAAATAAGATTATTGACTAAAAAATAAAATTTATCACACTGTTTTTCGTTTTAACATATTGATTGTTATTGAACCAAGAATTGAAACGCATACAGCAAACAAAATATCGTAAATTAAAGACATATTAAAATCAAATTTTCCATTTAAAATTGAAAAAACACTGAAACTTAACACAGCATAAATAATCCCAACAAAAATTGATCTTATTAATAGCCTCTCATCCGATTTGCGTTTTAAGCATAATACCATAACAAAAATTGATAAGATTTTAATAATGTTGTTGATATAAGCGATAAGTGTTGAAGATATATTTGCAAATTTTAGAGCAATTGCAAAGCAAACCACCCCAACAAGTGTTGCCACAACCCCTATTAATGCACACTTTATAAGATTAATTATTACACCATATTTAATTGATTTGTTTTTTTGCATAAAGCCTCCTAAAATAAATTAATTTAAAATTGGTTTTTAAATAACAAAAACACACCGCTAAATTTCGGTGTTTTTGTTATATTTTATATATTCTAATTTCCTGTTATTAAAAACAATCACATCTAAGTTTTATGGGTATAAAAAAGCACGACTTTAATCGTGCTTTTAAATTATTTTTCTTCTGTTTCAGTTTTCTTTGGAGCAACAACAACCACTTTCTTTTCAGCTTGTTTTTCTTCTTTGCCAAAAACATAGTAGATTGCATTTGCGTGAACAGTGAAGAAGCCTGTGTTCTGACCCTTGCCAGATTTTAAAACGAAATATTTATATTCGTCTTCAACATAAGATTCAACAACTTCACCAACAATGCCTGAATCAGTCATCACTTTATCGCCAGCTTTAAGATCTTCGCGCATTTGACCCATTTCGGCATTGAATTTTTTCTTTTTCATACCGCTGATCACAAATAATGCAACCAAAAGAACTAATAAAACTACAACTAAAATAATTTCTAAAACCATACTTTCTCCTTCTATTTTATAATTATATCAAAGCAAAATTTTCAAGTCAATTTATTTTACACATTATTTTTATTAAAATTCTTTTTGTTTTTTAAGAAGATTGTTGAAATGTTTACTTTTTTATCTCTTTAATTCCGTATTTAGAATAAAACTCTTGTTTAAATTCTAAAAAGCGGTCATTATTAATTGCTCCACGTATATTTTCCATCATTTTAAGCGTAAAACGAATGTTGTGTAAACTTAGTAATCTTCCGGCAAGCATTTCATTACATTTAACAAGATGATGCAAATATGCTTTCGTATGGTTCTTACAGCAGTAACAATCACATTCTTCATCTAGAACGCTAAAATCTTCCTTATATTTAGCATTTTTCAAAACAACTTTACCCTTGCTTGTCATGGCAAGACCATTTCTTGCAACACGAGTTTGAAGGACGCAGTCAAACATATCAATTCCACGTTCAACCGCTTCAAAAATGTAGTCTGGAGTACCAACACCCATTAAATATCTCGGCATGTTTTCAGGATATTTTCCTTTCATAACGTCAAGCATTTCAACAAATTGTTCAGGACTTTCTCCAACCGACAAGCCACCAATTGCAATTCCACAGCGAGCGTATTTTTTGGTTTCTTCAAGACTTTTTAAACGCAAATCAGGATAAAAATTACCTTGAATAATTGGGAAAAGCATTTGTTTTGGATTTTTTTGAACTTCATAACAACGTTTTAACCAATCAAGAGTTCTGTTCATTGCTTTTTCTGCTTGTTTATGTGTTACTCCAGGTTCAGTGCATTCGTCAAACGCCATGATAATATCAGCACCTAGGTTGTTTTCAATTTCAATTGCTTTTTCCGGCGTAATAAACATTTTTTCACCGCTTAAGTGATTCCTAAACTCAACTCCCTCATCTGTTACTTTTCTAATTCCCGACAATGAAAATACTTGAAAGCCACCAGAGTCTGTTAGCATTGGGCGGTTGAAGTTCATAAATTTATGAAGTCCTCCCGCTTTCTTAACCAATTCATCACCTGGACGAATGTGAAGATGATAGGTGTTCGCTAAAATAATTTGAGCACCCAAATCATACAAATCATCACTAGTGAGTGATTTAACGGTGGCTAGAGTTCCAACCGGCATAAAAATTGGCGTGAAAATATCACCATGCGGTGTGTGCAACACCCCAGTTCTCACTCCACTATTTTTGTCAACATGTAATACTTCGTAACTAAAATTTTCTTTCATAATTTCCTTTTATTGAATAAACATTGCGTCGCCAAAAGAGAAAAAGCGGTAGCTGTTTTCAACTGCGGTTTCGTATAAGTCCATTGTGTTTTCGTATCCAGCAAAAGCGCTAACCAACATAATAAGTGTGCTCTTAGGAAGATGGAAATTTGTGATCAATGCATCAACAACTTTGAATTTATATGGCGGGTAGATGAATATGCTTGTGTCGTCATCATCTTCAGTGAGTGGCATGCCTTTTTGCGCGCAACTCTCAAGAGTTCTGACGCTTGTTGTTCCAACTGCAATTACACGTCTATTTTCGATTTTTGCTTTATTTATACGTTCAGCAACTTCTTTTGAAATTCTATAATGTTCTGTGTGCATATCGTGTTTTGTTATATCTTCTTCTTTGCACGGGCGGAAAGTGCCCAAGCCAACATCAAGGGTGACTTCTAATATCTCAACCCCCATATCTTGTATTTCTTTCATTAGTTCCTTTGTAAAGTGAAGACCTGCTGTTGGCGCCGCAGAACTGCCATCAATTTTATTATAAACTGTTTGATATCTCTCTTTATCCTTCAGTTTTTCGTGAATATAATGCGGAAGTGGCATTGAACCAACTCTATCTAAAATATCTTCCAAAACGCCATTATGCATAACGCGAACCACTCTGTTCCCGTTATCCAAAACTTCAATGAGTTCGCATTTGAGTTCTTCGCTAATTGTTAAAACCATTCCAACTTTAACTCGCTTTGCTGGTTTCATCAAAACTTCAAAATCTGTTAGATTTTTTCTTTTAAGAAGAAGAATTTCAACAATCGCCCCTGTGTCTTTTTGTGCCATCAATCTTGCCGGCATAACACGAGTGTTATTCACCACCAAAACATCCCCACGGCGCAAAAAAGATTTAATATCTTTAAATGTTCTGTGATATGTATCTTTGGTTTTTCTATCAAACACCAAAAGCCTACTTTCATCTCTCTTTTCCAGTGGTGTTTGAGCAATTAAGTTTTCTGGAAGATGATAGTCGTATGTTGAAAGTTTTGTGTAATTAATCGCCATTTTCTTCCTCACTTGTTTCATCTAATCTTAAATTTTTGGGAACAGGCAAACCAAAATGCTCGTAAGCAAGTCGGGTTACACATCTTCCCCTATTAGTCCTCACAACAAGGCCTAATTGTAATAAATATGGTTCAACAATGTCTTCAATGGTTGAAACTTCTTCGTTTGTGGTTGCGCTGAGTGTTTCAAGTCCAACAGGACCACCTCCAAACTTTTCAATCATTGCCATAAGAACTCGTTTGTCAACATAGTCAAGACCTTTAGAATCAATATCCATAAGTTCCATTGCCTTTTTAGCGTCTTCTGCTGTTATAACATTCTTATCTTCAACTTGAACAAAGTCACGAACACGACGAAGAAGTCTATTAGCAATACGAGGTGTTCCACGACTTCTTCTTGCCATCTCGTAGGTTGCATCTTCATCAATTTTAATGCCAAGAATTCTAGCAGAACGGGTTAATATTTTTGAAATTTCTTCAACAGAATATAATTCCAGTCTACAAGAGATTCCAAAGCGATCTCTAAGTGGACTAGATAAATTTCCAGCCTTGGTTGTTGCGCCAATAAGCGTGAAAGGTTGAATTTTTAATCTCATGCTTCTTGCGCTTGGACCTTTACCAACAATAAAGTCTAGTGCATAGTCTTCCATTGCGGGATAAAGAATTTCTTCAACTGATTTGCTCATTCTATGAATTTCATCAATGAAAAGGACGTCATTTGTTCCAAGATTTGTTAAAATTGCAGCAAGGTCTGCCGCATTTTCAATGCTTGGACCACTTGTTATTTTAATTTGGCTTCCAATTTCATTTGCAATGATATGGCTAAGAGTTGTTTTTCCAAGCCCTGGCGGACCATACAATAAAACGTGGTCTAATGCTTCCTTTCGTTTCTTCGCAGCAGAAATGAAAACTTTAAGATTAGATTTAATCTTTTCTTGACCAACATATTCATCAAATGAAATAGGACGAAGTTTGTTTTCAACTTCAACATCACTCATATTCTTTGTGCTTGATATAAATCTATCTCTCTCTTCCATAATTGCTCCTTTATTTGATTTTTTAAAATAAGCAAGTTAAAAATTTTTCTATTTTATATGTTTTTATATTCAGACCATTTTTCTAAAGTTTTAGGTCTAAAAAATGTTATCAATCTTTCTAACTCATCTTCCCTTAAAGTTTGATAATTCCAACTATCAAATATTTCTAAATATACACCTCTATTCCCTTTATTGACAAGTTCTTCTAAATAATCTAAAAATTGATTTAACTCAACAGCATTATTATGCATTGCTTTATTAAAATCATAGTTAGAAAAAATGTCATGCACAAATTCATAAATATCAGCAATAATCCAACTTGGTGCCGCCTTGGTTAATTTGAAACAAGGAAAATCTTTGGCAATTTTTATTGAAAACTTATAGTCTTCTCTGTCCTTATAATTATCATTACCAAACATTTTTTTGTATTCTAAGTCTATCATATCTTCGGTTAAAGAAATCATTTCTATCATTTTTAATATCCTAAACTAATCTCCCATATTTCTTAAAACTTTTGCAACAATTTGTTCAGCCGTGTCGTGCTTGGTCATAACCTCTTTCGCTTTCTTTGTTGCGTCGTTCTTAGAAAGACCTAAACTTGTTAAAACAATAAGTGCATCTTCAAGTGCTTTTGAGTTTTCTTGCATAGCGTTAAACAAGTTATCATTTGGAATGATATAATCAAAAGGTTTGATTTTATCTTTAAGTTCCAAAATAATGCGTTCTGCCGTTTTCTTGCCAATGCCTTTACAGTTTGCAATAACAGAAGTATCTTCATTGATAATACTATTGATGATTGCACTCATTCTCTCTGCAGATAAAATTCCAATTGCAGTTTTACTTCCAACACCGCTAACTGTAATAAGTTGCAAAAACAAACGTTTTTCTTCCGGACTTTCAAAGCCGTATAAGCTCATTTCATCTTCACGAACGTGCAAATAAGTGTAAATCTTCACTTCTTCATCTAGCCCTGGTAAATTTGCCATACAACTATTTGTCACCATTATATTAAAACCAACACCACCGCATTCAACGGTGATGTTGTCGTAATCTTTATCTCTTAAAATTCCTTTAACAAATCCTAACATAAAATTCCTTTTTATAATTTATTGTTGCATAAGAAAATCTATAAACAAATTTAAAATCCTTAATCTTGCTTGCATTCTTAATTCTTTATCTCCAAATCCACTCCAAGACCCCTGCTTTGTAACATCACTTGTGTAAATAATTTGAGCAAATTGATAATTTCTAAATCTTGCAACCGAACACCAACCAGCACATTCCATTTCAACAGTATTTGCACCTTGACTTAGTCTTTTTTTAATAGCAGACGGCGTTTCCCTATAAGCACAATCTGTTGTCCAAGTTGTAATTTTTTCATATTCTATGTTATAAGATTTAAGATATTTAACTAATTGTTCAGTTAAATTTTTGTCAGTGTATGTATAAACACTTGGTTTTTCATATTTGAAAGATAATCCCTCATCTCTAATTGCTCTTTCAACTATGAAAAGTTTTGAGGAATCAATGTTTTCATCAATTAAGCCACAAGTTCCACAAGCATAGAATTTTTTTATTCCCATAAATCCCAATTCTTCCATCAAACCAGCACTAGCAGGCTCCCCTAATGGAGCAATTGCAAAAACAAATTTTTTCTTGTATATATAAACAGAATTTGTGTTACTCCCAAATTTATATTTATAAAATTCTATCAAATCTTTTCTTATTTCTTCTGGGATTTTATCATCACTTATAAAAAACATCAAAGCGGTATCTATATTATATTCTTTAAGCAACCCCATGTTAACAAACGCTTCTTTGTCACTTTTCATATAGCTTTCTTTGTTTATAACGCCTTCTTCATCATAAAATTCTAAAATTGGCAAATCCATAATTTTCTCCCATTTTTACATTGAATTGTCGCTCATAATTGAGTTTGTTTGGCTATGGCAAAGTGCAACGGCTAAAGCATCTGCTGCATCGTCTGGCTTTGGAACTGCATTTAAACCTAATATACTTTTAACCATAAATTGAACTTGTTTCTTTTCTGCTCTTCCATTTCCTGTTAAAGCTTGTTTAATTTGAAGCGGTGTATATTCAAAAAGTCTATCAACATACTGCTTGCAAGCAACAATCAAAACTCCTCTTGCTTCTGCAACAGGGATTGCTGTTGTTGTGTTGGTATTAAAAAATAATTCTTCAAAAGCCACTTCATCAGGCTTAAAAGTTTCCATAAGTTCACAAGCCGCTTGATAAATTGTATGTAGACGCTTGCTAATCGGCATATTCTTTGGAGTTGTTATAACACCATAGTCCACAACCTTACATCCTTGAGTTTCAATCACACCATAACCGATAATGTTATAACCTGGGTCAATGCCTAAAATTCGCATTTTTTACCACCTTTTTAAGCAATTGATTGAATTTGGATTAAAAGTGAATTTACACTATTATATAAAGCACCAAATTTTAAATTATCTTCTTCAACTTTATTTTTCTTAACATTATAATCTGAAATTAAGAACTCTATTTTTTCCAAAATTGCTTTAATAACTTTTACTTGTTGTTTATAGCCTTTAATGATAGTTAAGTCGGTATCTTCATTCACCAAAGACTTAAACTCTTTACAAAGTTCACTAACAGTGTGTTTATATTCACTCTTCAACGTTCCACACTCTTTCAATGCAATCTTAAACTTTTTACATTCATCATTAAAATAATTATTAACAAGGTTAATTTCATTCCCAAGATGTTTGATTTTTGATTTGTTTTTGTTATAGGCATTTGCTCTATCTGCTTTTTTCATCCCACTAATCATAACAGATAGAGAATTAACGTCATTTTTAAGGTCAATCATTTGCTCATAATAATTGCTAAGTTCAATTCTGTTGGTTTCTGCCACCAACAAAGATGAGTTATATAATGAATATAACGCTGACAATTTACTTCTATTGTCATTAAGATTTCTAATTATCTCGAGTAGTTTATTCTCCATCTTCTTCCTCTAAGTTATGAATGACGTCAACAACGTCATCGTTATCGTCAAGTTTTTCAAGCATCTTGTTGAAACTTTCAAGCTGTTTTTCGTTTAATTGTGCATAGTTTGAAGGAATCATTTCAACACCTGAGCTTAAAATTGTGTAGCCCGCATTTTCAAACTCTTGAACCATATTGTTAACAGCGTTTGCATTTGGTTCAGTGTAAACAGTGAAAACTTCATCATCCTCGCAATCCATTGCGTCAAGGTTGATTGCCATTTCCATTGCTGCATCACTATCGAACTTTTCATTCTTTTCTAGAACAATAACACCTTTATTGTCAAACATATAACTTACACAACCGCTTGTTCCTAAACTTCCGCCGTACTTATCAAAAGCGTATTTGATGTCACTGCTTGTTCTATTGTTGTTATCAGTTAAGCATTTAACAATAACTGCAACACCACCTATTCCATATCCTTCGTAAGTTTGTTCAACAAAGTTAGACATATCAACTTCGCTGTTCTTTTTAATTACGCTATTGATTCTATCGTTTGGCATGTTGTATTGTCTTGCTTTTGCAATTGCCATTTTAAGTTTAGAGTTAGAGTCAACATTTGCCCCACCCTCTTTAACGGCAACCATGATTTCTCTTCCAATCTTTGTGAAAATCTTGCTTCTTTCTGCGTCTGATTTTCCTTTTCTTGCCTTAATATTATTCCATTTACTATGTCCACTCATTTTATAATTCTCCTTATTTTTATTTCTCGCTTAATTTTTGCATTATTATACTTCCCGCAACACCAGCGTTAAGACTTTCAACACATGCATTCATTGGGATTGAAACTGTTTTGTTAGCAAGATAAACAAACTCATCGCTAACACCTTGTCCTTCATTACCTATTATAACAGCAACCTTGCCTTTTGGCAAACGAATTTTGTTGATGTTCTCGCCTTCCATGTCTGCAACCATAAATATATCTGCAATTTTGTTTTTGTTGTTTTTTATTGTTTCAAATTGGGCAACATGAAGCCTTGCGTTCATAATAAGCCCTGCTGAACTCCTTATTACTTTTTCCGAATATGGATCAGCACCTTCAACTAAATAGATATCATTAAAACCAAAAGCCATGGCCGAGCGAACCAAGGTTCCAACATTTCCAGGGTCTTGAAGATTGTCTAAGATCAAAGAATTTCCAACTGATTCAATCCCATGGTCTTTGACTTTGCAAATGCAAATTATGCTTTGGTTTGTTTTGGTTGTGGCTAAACTAGATAACATTTTTTCGCTCACAACTTCTAGATTAGGAAATCCTTTAAGTGTTTTATCACTAGTTAATGTCATAACAATTTCAATATCGCTATTTAATAAATCAGCACAAAACTTATTCCCTTCCACCATGAAAAGTTTGTTTTCTTTCCTGTATTTTTTATCCTTTAAGTTTTTGATATCTGCATTAGTTATATTCATAACTAAATTATAACAAACCGCTTAAAATAAGTCAAATTAATACACTCAAGAAAACAAAAAAAAGAACTCAATTTCGAGTTCCTTTTTAAATTTCAATCCTCTTTATTTTTTTAGTGGGGTTGATTATTGTGAACGACTTAGCGAATGCGTTAAGTGAACAATAACGACTCTACTTAGCTAAAGCTTTTTTTGCAGTTTCAACAAGTTTTGCAAATGCGTTTGCATCTGTTGCAGCAAGGTCTGCCAAAACTTTTCTGTT
>JAZLCR010000023.1:0-4244 GCA_045614345.1 Candidatus Onthoplasma sp. | reverse complement strand
TTAAAAGATATTCAAAAATTCATTAAGCTTTGTAAAGAGAAAAATAAAACTCCATATTTAAATCTCCCAATATTTGCGGTGAAAGAAGATATTGATATGTTGAGAATGATGGTTGATGAAACAAAAATAGCGGTTGTTGTTAATAATTTGTATGCATTGAATTTTGATGCTAAAAAAATTGTTGGTGGGGGGATGAATGTGTTTAATTTATATTCTGCAAACTATTTTGGTTTGCCATACATTCAAGCTGAAGGTGATGATTTTAAAATGCCGTATATGACGTTGCGTCACTGTCCAATGAAATCAAATCTTAATGCAAATTGCAAAAATTGTCCATATAAAGATGGATATGAATATGTGATGACGAACGGAAGAAGATTTAAACTTAGAAGAATAAAAATGAGTTCATGTACATTTGAATTGGTTGATTAAAAAAAGAGCTATGTATTAGCTCTTTTTTGTTGCATTAGATAAATAATCTCTAACAAATTCTTGGTACTCTTTATTATTTTTATCAACGGAAATGAAATGAGAGTAGATTAAAATCATATAATAATAAATGTAATCAATATTGCAACAGTTCAAACTTTTGTAACCTTCAATAAACTTGTTGACTTCTTCTTTTGTTTTTAAAAATTTTTGACCAGGACGATTTATTATTGCCCATGCAATGTCAAATTCTTTGTTTCCAATTCCAGAAAGTTCCCAATCTAAAACAGCAACAAGATTTCGCTTTTTCCATAAAATGTTTGCGTAGTGGAAATCTCCATGGCAAAAACATTCGTTTATGTTTTGTGGCTTATTGTTTTGAAGATAATCATAAATAAAATCAATACCGTTTTCTTTTAAATATTCGATTGTTGGTATATCAAAAAACTTGCGGTGTTTAACTTTTGGAAACTCATGTTTAACCATATGAATTTTGGCAAGAGTTTTCCCATATTCAAACATATAGTTAATAGAATGTTCTTTTTTGTGTTTTTGTAAAATATAAGAAAGTCTTTCTCCTTTAATTTCTTTTGTTAGAATAAATTTTCCATTCTTATCATAATCCACAACCTCAGGAAGAAAGTTAAAGTTTAAACTTTTGATTGTTTCAACCTCGTGAGAAATATTGCTTTCTTGTTTACCGGCATATTTAATAAAACATTTGATTTTCTTTTTGTTTTGTTTACCAATACAATGAAAAACATCATTTCTTGCATGGGGATAGCCTAAAACTTTAATCAATTTGAAATTGTTGAACTCAATAGAAAATGGGTCAACTGTTTCTTTCCATTTTTTCGGCTGTTTCATATGTCCCTCCATGCTAAAAATATGACATAAAAGATGAAGAAAGGCAATAAAAAACGTGGAAATAAAAAACTTTTATTTTTGTTAAATTAAAAATTTTTAAAATTTTCAGAAATTTATTGACAAAATGTGAAATATGTGGTAATAATATAAAGTATGCAACGCATATAATGTGTTGTGAATTCAATAACGCGGGATGGAGCAGCTCGGAAGCTCGTCGGGCTCATAACCCGAAGGTCGTTGGTTCAAATCCAACTCCCGCAACCAGTTAAAGGCGCTCGGCATGGCGTCTTTTTTATTTGTTTAAGCATTAAGTCTGATATTTACACAATTTATAAATAACTCCAAATATTTAAATTTTTTAATACTTAAGTGCTAGCGTCTAACGCTTTGGATATTTCCCATTTAAATTAACATCTAAAAATGTCGAAAATTGTTTGTTAAATATATTGTTGCAAGTTATAATAAAAAAGGAGGCCTTTATAATTTTTTTTAAAAACCAATGATCTTTTACAAATAAGAGGAACCGAAAAAATTATATTTGCTATGTGATTGTTCAATTTATTAAGATATTGGTTGTTTTAGGAAAAACAAAAACTATGGAGTTTTTAAAAAAAGTTGATAAAGAAGAAAAATAAATATGAAAAGCATATTTGAAAAAATATTTAGTTATGTTCCACGCTCAACAAGCATCAAACTTTACGGACTATCTCACATTTTATATATCCTTTTAATACTAACAGCAATAGTTGTCTTATGTTCGATTTTTCACAAAAAGAGCGACTCGACTAAAAATAGAGTTCTTGGTGTTACTGCTATAATCATAATAGGTTTGTATTTGCTTGATTTTTTTGTCCAACCAATTTGGGCAGGAGATATTCTGGTGGAAAAATTACCATTCCATTTGTGTACTGCGGTTGGATGTTTAATACCTTTTGTAACTTTTAACAAAAAATTTAAATTCTTAGAAAAGACTGTTGTTATATGGTCAATTCTCGCTCCGCTAATATTTATATTCGCGCCATTAAACTATATAAACAAATCTGTTGAACCATATAGTTACCCTATTGTTCAAACTTTTGTATATCACGGTGCTGAAGTCTTTTGGGGTATATTTATGATGGTGTCTAAAAAAGTAAATCTTAATTGGAAAAGCGTTTGGCAGCCAGTGGTTGGTTTGATACCCATGGCTTTGTGGGCAACGTTGGGAAATATTATTTATGGGGATAAAGCTCCAGTAGAAAGTTTTATGTTTTTAAAAACAGACATCTCTGCAATTGCTCCTCAATGGCTATATATACCATCACTTGTCTTAGCAACATGTATCGGAACTGCTTTAATATACTTGTTATATAATTTAATAGTGCACCGAAAAAAAGACACTCGCTAGTGTCTTTTTTAAATCCATCAAGCCACTTCATTAGTTTTGCTTCACAACAAAAATTATGTTTTTCTGAATTTATTAATTAGCAATAATATGATTTGAGGTTATTAAGGCTTGATTTAAGCCAACATTCTACAAAATCAACGTGTTTTTCCCAACCCTTGATGCCTTCGCCTCTGTAAGAGCATTTCCACTTTCTATAATTTCTTTTAAATGATTCCTTGTATTCAGTTTTAATATAATTGCATTCATTTTCAATTAAATTATTTATTACTTCATAATATTTATCAATTTTATTTTTTAAAACAGTTTTAAATTCATCAAACTTAAGTAAGTATGAATAAAATATGTTTCTTATTGCAACAAGAGCGTTTGTTTCATTATCATGTTCTTTGGGTGAATTTCCCCCAGCAGAATCATAATCCCAAATAGGACCCGAACAAAGCTTTCCTCCAGAATCTTTATAAAGGAAAAAACTTGTGGAATCAACATCTGTGTTTTTAAAAAGTTCATTAATGAAATATGAATCGGCAAATGTGTTGATGTCTATTAAATTTTCAACATCTGCAAAATTATCTCCTTTAAGAGCAACAAAACATTGTTCAAAATAATTTTTTATAAAGTTTAAGTGGTCTGTAGTATATTCTTTATTGTCTGTTTTTGGATATTTTAATGCAAAATATCTATTTTCACAAGCAAAATAATCAACTCCAGCAACACCCTCGTATGGGGCTCTAAAGTCCTGTTCAATTAAATATCCAACATCCACACCTAAAGATAAATCTTCTTCAATTTCAACACGATTTTTACCAGCTTCAATTTGTTCACAGACTAAGTAAACACCAACATACTTACCATTTAACCATAAGTCTACAAAATGTGTTGTGGTTGTGAAATTTAAGTCATCAAGTTCATGTCCTATTTTATATGCTAAATGATTTCTTATTCCGCTGTTGTCTTGATAATTTGCAATCAATGTCCATGTTTTTGATTTTCCGTTGCCAAACAAGTCTGTTTTTTCTTCAAATTTAAGTCGATATGGTTTTTTATTTGATTCTGTCCATGTTGAATTTCCGCGTCCTCTAATTTTCCCCAACCTGTTTTGAAAGGTGAATTTTTCATCTGCGTTTGTAACTGAAACTTCACAATTGATATATTCTTCTTTTGAGACAATGCTTTTTCCGTTTTCAGTGTTAATTGACAATACAGGCATTTCTAAGATCTTATTATATAGCTTATATTCATAAATTTTCACGCAGGAGAATATTGAAATTGCACTCAAAGCAATGATACAAAATATTGTAATTGAAATTTTAACTCCTTTAGGGATAATCTTTTTCATTTGCACTCTCCTCACAATAAACATTATACCATAATGTATAAAAAAACACAATTTAAATTTGATTTTATGAACTATTAATACTTATCAAAAGTTTTTATTTGATTTATTTTGATATGTGGAATTTATCTTCTTCATAAATATTCAATTTGCGTAATTTTAATTTGGTATCAAAATTTAACTAAATTATAAGCGGTATTTTTATTAATAAATTAAAGTTTAAGGTTT
>JAZLCR010000022.1:0-17462 GCA_045614345.1 Candidatus Onthoplasma sp. | reverse complement strand
TATTTTTATTAATTTTTTTTAATTTTGGCAGGTTCTCAATATCGCTTTTGTTTTCATATTTATTAGGATATAAATGGATTAATTTCACACTTAACAATTTAGTTGTATTTTTAAAAACAAAGTGTTATAATAAATGCAAGAACAAATCTAAAAAGGAAATTTAAACAAATGACTGTGCAGAAAAAAATCAGATTCTTAATCTCCGTAGCGTTATTAGTTGTTGTCGCATTATCCATAGTTGTTGTGATGCAAGTTGTGAAAATCAGAAAAGCAAACAGGCAAATTACGCTACAGCAAGATCAAATTCAACAGCTAGAAAAAGAGTTGGACTCTTATGGTAAGTTACCAGAAGATGATTACGAAAATATATCCTAAGGAGAAATAATGATAATAACAATAACCGGAAAACCTTGCAGCGGAAAAGGAACAGTAGCAAAAGAATTTTGCAAAAAATACAACTTTGAATATATTTGCACGGGAGACATGTTTCGCAGTTATGCACAACAACTCGGCTACGATAATATTTTGTCATTTCAAGCTGAAGACCCTCGCGTTAAAGAAATAGATAAATTGATTGATGAAAAGATATACCAAATTGGCAAGTCTCAAACTCATAAAAACATTGTGATAGACTCTCGGCTTGCATGGAACTTTATTCCAAACTCTTTTAAGGTTTTCGTTGATGTCGACGATTCAACAGCAGGAAAACGACTTATGGAAGCAAACCGCGAAACAGAAAAAGTTGAGACGTTAGATGATGCAGTTAGAAGTTTACAAGAACGCTGGGATATTGAAAACACTCGATATCTTGAGCTTTACGGCGTTAACAATCTAAATCTAAAAAATTACGACTTCGTAATTGATAGTAGCAACTTATCACCAACAACAATAGTTGAAAAAATACATGACGAATTTGAAAAATTTAAAAACACTTAAAAAACGAAAAACATTTTCGTTTTTTTGTTTCAGCAAGAACCAAACATGAATTTAAGTGAAAAATTAAAAATCTTATCATTTTTTTAATGTTTTACCACATTTTAAGTGTGTTTATTTTAATTTTTTTATTACTTCTTATAAACAATTAATAATCATCCGATATTATATATTGAAACATAAAAATCCAAAAACCAAAGATTTAATATTGCTAAATCTTTAAGATTCTGCTATAATATAAAATATGGATTCAAATAAATTAACAATCAAAGATAGTTCAATATCGTTTTTAATAAGTTTTCTTTTTTGCCAGGTCGGCGTTGTGGTTATATCAAACATCGCAATTATAATTTACAAACTATGCGGATTTGAACCCGACGGATTTTCATTTTTTATTGAAACAGCAATCGGATCTTTAATTCTTTCAATGGGAATGTATTTAATCTTGCTGCTTTCATTCTTTTTCTTCAACATAAGGAAAGAAAATAAAATCTCCCAAAACTTCAAATTAAAAAAATTGGCAATTTATGTTTTGGTTGCAATTTTATCAATCCTATTATTATACCCAATAATTACATGTATTACCAATCTGCTTGCACAATCAGGAATTGAATCAAAAGGAATAACATACACACTGAACACAAAAAATTATTTAATATCTTTAATTTCTCTCGTTCTTGCACCTGCAATTTGTGAAGAATTGTTGTTTAGAGGATTAATTTTTAAGGGTTTAAAAAAACACGGCAAAGCGTTCTCAATCATAATTAGCTCTTTAATGTTTAGCATATATCATATGTCGATTGTTCAAACAATCTATCCAATTTTGATGGGATTGATGTTGGGTGTAATAATGTATTACGAAAACAACATATACTATTGTATCGCATTTCACTTAACAAATAACTTTATAATTTTAACACTAGACTACTTAGATATCAGTTTAACATTTGATCACTGGTCTTATATAATACTTGCAATTATATTATGCATAATATTTATAATTGTCGTGTTAACTCTAACATTTAAGGGCAATAATAAAAATGAAAAACAGCCAATAATAAAACGTGAAAAATTACATTTGCTTTTCTCAATTGGTGTTATGCTATTACTTTGGATTTTGGTCAACTTTGCACAATGAAAAATAAGAATATTTTTAAAATTAATATAATATACCTCGTGGCAATCTTTCTTGTTGCTACACTTTTTGCTTTGGGATATTTTGGAATTATCCAAAACGACATTCTATCATCATTTTTAATTCAAATTGTTGTTATGTTTGCGATTCCACTTCTTCTCTATTCTTTGTTGATGAAAAAGAATATTTCAACAACAATTCACGATTGTGGTTTAAAGAAGATTAGCTATAAAATGATTTTAATTTCAATTTTGCTTGGATTTGTTTTATATTTTATAAACACATTCTTTGCAAACATGTCTTTTGGAATAATAACACTTTTGGGTTATGAAACCCTAGGAACATCAACCTCATCAACTTTCACCTATGGAACACTTTTTAAAGAATTAATTCTCTCATGTGTATTGCCTGGTTTTTGTGAAGAGTTTCTGCACAGAGGAGTTATGCTTCACGCCAGCAAAAAGCATTCAAACCCACGTTTCTGTTTGATAATTTCATCCATATTATTTGGCTTAATGCATTTAAATATTCGACAATTTTTCTATGCTACAATTTTAGGATTTTTAATTGGATATGTTTCACTTGTTGCCGACAGCATCATACCAGCCATCATCATTCACTTTATGAATAATTTCTTAAGCAATTATTTTTATTATGGAACCCAGTTTGAATGGCCATTGGCAAAATTCGTAACATATCTAACAAACTTATTATCAAGCAACATTTTAACACTTGTTATTTCAAGCACAATTTCGATTTTACTATTATTTTTATTGTATAATTATTTAACAAAACGAATGTTTAAAGAGCGCATAAGAAAAGACGTTCACGCAATTGTTAATGCATTGCAAATGGAAAAACTATCAATCATTCAAGCTCAAATTAAATTTAATGAAGTTAACAAACTTTTAAACTCCAGATCAACACAAGAACATAAAAAACAAAAATTTAATTTTTGCGAAAACATTTTCTTGATTTCCAGCTTTATTCTTGGCACGCTCGTTACTATTTCTAGTTTTATGTGGGGAGTTATCTAATGATTAAAATTAATTTAATTTGCATGGGCGACATTAAAGAAAAATATCTACGAGACGCAATTAGTGAATATACAAAAAGATTATCAAGATTTGCCGATTTAAAAATAATTGAACTTAAGGAGCACGCTCCAACATCAAACAATAGTTCAGAAATTCAAAAGGCTCTTGTTAAGGATGCTGAAGAAATAAAAAAATATTTGAAAGGCCACATAATTTGCTTAGATATACAAGGAAACATGACAACAAGTGAGGGTTTCGCTAAGAAAATCGAAAAAATAAGTTTAATTAGTGGGGAAATATCTTTTATTATCGGTGCATCCAATGGAATTCACAACTCAATCAAATCGCTTTCAAACGAAAAATTTTCTTTCTCAAATATGACATTTCCTCATCAATTAATGCGAGTAATTTTTTTGGAACAACTATATCGTGCATTCACAATCTTAAACAATATTGCATATCACAAATAAAGAGATTTAAATTGATTCAAATCTCAAAAGGAGTGACTATGACATATCAAGAATTAATCAATCAAATTCTCCAACTTCAAGAAGAAGGGTTGGAGATTTTTAATATAGGAAAGTCTGTTTTAGGTAAAAATATTTTAGCAACACATGTTGGTTCCTACTCAGGAACACAAATTATTGTTCAGGCAGGAATACATGCTCGTGAGTATATTACAACCATGCTTTTGGTTGAACAAGCAAGATATTTACATAACACACAACAAGTAACAACTGGAGGAATTTATTTTGTTTTTCTAACAAATCCCGATGGGGCTGAGATCTCTTTAGATGGAATTGATTCTGTCAACTGCGAAATAACAAGAAACTATTTAATTAGCGCAAACAATAACAATCTGGATTTTTCGCGTTACAAAGCCAACATAAATCTTGTGGATTTAAACACAAATTTTGACGCCAATTGGGGTCAAGGAACTCAAAACATTTTTTGTCCTTCCACAGAAAACTTTGTGGGATTCTATCCAGAAAGCGAAAGAGAAGTCCAAAATTTAATTAAGTTCACATTAAAAAACAAACCTCTTTTAACAATTTCATATCACTCAAAAGGAAATGTTATATTTTATGGATTCGAAAATCAAAACGAATTAAATCTTGAACGAGACCGAAAAATAGGTGAATCTTTGAGTGAATTAACGGGTTATCCATTAATTTTCACCGAAAATTCAACAGGCGGATATAAAGATTGGTGCATCAACTCACTAAAAATCCCCTCCTATACAATTGAGGTTGGAGACGAAAATCTCGAACATCCTTTAGCTATTGAAGCTTTACCAGAAATCTATTCAAGAAATAAAGATGTGCCACTTGTTGCATTAAATCTTGCAATTGAATATGAAAAAGAAATTGACTTTATCTCTCCAATAGTGCAAAATATAACAAAGGAAGTGAAAAATGAAGTTCATGCAAAAAGCTACCAAACTCGGATACAAAGCTTGCTCATTGGAAGAAATACCAATTGGTGCCGTAGTAGTAAAAGACAATAAAATCATTGCTACTGCTCATAACAAACGTGAAAAATCACAAGTTGCAACACACCATGCTGAAATTTTAGCAATTGAAAAAGCTTGCAAAAAATTAAAATCTTGGCGACTAGATGATTGTGATATTTATGTAACTCTTGAACCTTGCCCAATGTGTGCAGGGGCCATCATGAATGCAAGAATAAAAAACATATATTATGCCGTTGCAGACATTGAACATGGGGGTCACTCAAGATTTAACATCTTTAACAACACATTAAACCACACAACTAATGTTGTTCACTTAAAAGATTACGAAAAAGAAAACAAGGAACTGATTCAAGGTTTTTTTAGAAATAGAAGAAAAAAAACTAAAAACAATTAAATTTATGCTGTTTTTAAGTTTCAATTAATAAAAATGAGAAAATTTAAAACTTCTCATTTTTTTGTTTGTTTTTATATTTTACACCTTATATTTAAACATCGCTTTTTCTTTTGGTGTGAAAATTTTTGTAATCATCAATCCAATAAAGTATGCGATAACAGAAACAACACCAGCTAAAACAGTGTTTGCAGATCCTGTACCAATAGACATTACCAAAACCATTGAAATAATCATTAAAGAATTTGAAAACACTAATTTAGCCCAAAATTCATATCCTATTTTCAAGTTAAAGTTAGCCTTGATTTCAAGATGATTTAAAACCATAACCATCACATAGCAAATAGTGTTTGCTATTGCCAGGGCGTATATATTAAACAATTTATTAGGCACCAGAACCAATTCAAATATAAATTTTAAAATCACACCAATAATTAAGTTTCTCACCGCAACAAACCTTTCATCAACGGCTTGTAAGCTACTAGAATAAACCTGATTGATTGCAAAAAATGTAACACCCAAACTTGATATAGTAAGAAGTCTTGACGCGATGGCAGAACCATCAATGCCATAAGCATTTAACTTGTTAAAATATAGAAAATCTATCAGTCTATTTGGAACAAGAAGGAAAACCAAAACACAAGGGATTGTTATTATTAGAACTAACTTGACAGCAAATGTTAATTTTAAATTTTTATTAAAATTTTTCTTCGATGTTGTTAGGTTTGGTAGAATCACACTAGCAATGGCAAACGAAAAAATCGTTGGGATAGAAATCAAGCTTGAAACAGCACCACTTTCCAAACCAAAAAGAAAGACCGGCATACCACCAGAGAAATTCACCTCTAAAAGATTTACTATCAACACGCTATCAATAAATGCTGAAACCGGCAAAATAATATTAATTAAGGTTATTGGAATTATGTCTTTTATCAGATCTTTAACTTTTAACTCAGTTTTATTATCCTTTTTTAACCTATATTTTTTCAAATAAATAATCAAAATAGCTAATGACACAATCTCACTTATAACAATTGCCATTATCGCACCAACAATTCCCGCAATTAAACCAAATTTAATTAATACACTACTTAAAACTAAACCAACAATCATTTTGACAAATTGTTCACAAATGTTTGCAGTTGCGCTCGGTGTGAAATTGTTTTTACCTTGAAAATATCCTCTTAAAACACTTGCAACTCCGGCGAATATAACAGAGGGCGCAAGAATCAAATAACAAAATGTTAATTCTTTTTCCCCCTGCAATAATGCCAAACTTTTTGCCGAAATCACCAAAATAAACATTGCGATTGATGATATTGTTAATATAAACAATAAACACTTTTTTAAAATAGAACTTTCATTTTGATTGTGTTTTGAAATTATTTTTGATATCGCCATTGGCACACCCGCCGTTGAAATCACAACACATAATGAATAAAATGGGAAAATTAATTGATAAAGCCCAATTCCCGCTCCGCCTAAAATCCTTGTTATAACAATGCGATATACCGCGCTGAAAACTTTTGCCATAACTCCGCCAAAAGATAAAATAAATGCACCTTTCATTAAATTATTTTTATTCATAAAATTATTTTTTGTTTTTTTATTAAAAATATTTAAAAAATCTATAAAATAGTATTTAAATTAAATAATTTATATTATTTTTATTTATTTTAACAATTTTATTTTGTTATTTATTGATTTTAATTTATAATAATAATATGAAAAAATTATTTAATAAATTTATTTATGCTTTGGCACCAATGGCTGGAGTTACCGATTTTGCTTTCAGAAAAATTTGTGCAGACTTTGGAGCCGATATGGTTGTAAGCGAAATGATAAGTGTTAAAGCTCTTGAAAATAAAAGTTTCAGAACCGAAAAAATGCTAAGAGAAGAATCCTCATCTATTAGATGCTGTCAACTTTTTGGTCACGAGCCAGAATCGATTGAAAAGGCATTAAACACAAATCTTTTTGATCATTTTGATTTTATTGATTTCAATTGCGGATGTCCTGCGCCTAAAATTGTTAAGAATAACGATGGTAGCGCTATGATGAGAGATATTGAAAAAACAAAAAAGGTAATTTCTTCTTTGGTTAAAAGCAGTAAAAAGCCTGTTAGCGTTAAATTCAGATTGGGGATTGATGATAATGTAAATTATCTTGAATTTGGAAAAATGTGTGAAGAATGTGGAGTCAGTTTTATAACTCTTCACGCAAGGACTAGAGAACAAGGTTATGCTGGAGAAGTTGAAAAATCAGCTTATAAAAAATTAATAGACCATGTTAAAATTCCTGTTTTTTGGAGTGGTGATATCACAACTAAAACAGATGTCGAATTTGCCAAATCAATTGGTTGTGCGGGTGTTATGATTGGAAGACATGCTATGGGTAATCCTGAAATCTTTTCAAAACTTAAAGATATTGCACCACCTTACTCTAAAAAGGAAGCAATTGAAAAACATTTAAAACTTTTAAAAACTTATTATAGAACAGAAAAAACTTTGGTTGCTTATTTCAAAAAACATTTGATGTGGTATGTCAAATCAACCAATTGCGCAACTTCAACCAAATTAAAAATCCTTGAGTTCACAACACTAAAAGAAGTTGAAGATCTTATTCAAACTTTATAAAAAAGTTTAGCTTATTTTGCTAAACTTTTTTCATACATCACACAGTCTCCATTCATTCCATCGTTATTATAATAGTTATACAAAATGTCTTTACCATTCTTTTTAACAAATACAAAATCTTGAACAAACCCACCTTCATAATAATCAAATTGATCATAAGGCCTCATTCCATGCTTAAGATCAACATTTTTAAGAACCAAAACACCATCGTGCTCAAAGACCTCTCCAAAACATCTATCAATAATTTCTTTTTTGAAAGAGTCGTGTATTTCAAGCACATATTTCCCATCGCGAACTGAAACACGATATGTGTAACCACTTTTTGTTCCATCTAAATTGCCAACAATAATAGCGGTTTCAAAATCAAACTCTTCATATTGAAAATCCTCTTCAGTTCCTATCTTTTCTCTATTAATTTTTGCATAGTAAGAATAAAACTTTTCTTCATATTTCTTTAATCCTTGTTTCATTTTTTCCATGTCACAATCATCGCCATACAATGAAATCAAACATGCCAAATCGTTCGGTGTTATTATATCGAAGTCAATATTGCAGTTCATAAATGTATTTCCATAAAACTTTGTTGTTGTTTGACGAAGCAAATCTGTGTAAACATCCCCTAACCCAAAAGCATGCAACAACTCGTGAATTAAAGTATTTTTTGTTTCTTCATCGTTTCTAGTCTTAAGTTGGTCTTTATTAAGATTTAACTCGTAATAGAAATAAACAGGATTTTCAGTTGCAAAATTATACCACTTTGAATGAATTTCCATATGAGCATTTGCAACTGACGAGTGTTGTTTATATGTAGAAACACACTCTCCAAAAGTGTAATAAATTTTCGTTTTATTACCCTTCAACCAAAACTCAGTTTTATCAATAATTTTATAATGATAATTTGCATTGATTTTACCAACAATTCCAAAAACATAATCTAATGTTTCTATAGCCTTAGTCTTTAAATCATCTGAATACGATTCATCAAAACAAATATAAATTGGTTCTCCGTTATTATGCTTCATTCTCACATAATTTCCATACTCTTTCATCACATAAGACATGTCACACTCTAAGAATTCAGCTGTTTGAGAAACAGACTCTTGTGAAGCAAAATCTTGGGGCGAACCCACCAAACTTGGATTACATGAAGTTAATGTTGTGACAATCATTGTTGTGATAGCTGCAATCTTTAATCCTTCTTTTAATTTTTTTACAACAGATTTATTTTTCATAACATATATATTACAACAAAACATAAAAAAATGCAACAGTTTAGATTATTACAAATTGTCAAACAACCATGTTCAAATTTAAAAACATTCAGATCAACAACATATAGCACCATGTCAATCGCACAAATGAATAAATAATATTAAATTAAGCACAATAAACTTAGGAGAACACTAATGGAATGTAAGGGAATAGTAAGACGAGTTGATGAGTTAGGTCGCATTGTTTTGCCAAGAGAAATGCGAAAAACTTTAAACATCAGAATTGGTAGCAAATTGGAAATTGGAATTGTTGATGGTAACAAATTTTTGCTTTCAAAATATAGCGACATGGTTTCACTTAAGGAGTATAGTGATGCAGTTTCGAATGCTATTTCGGTTAGCATTGAACATGATGTTTTAATTTCTGACATGGAAAAAATTCTATCTGCAAACAAAAAGAAATATTTAAACAAAGATTTAACAGAAGAAGTTCAAGAACTAATTTATAAAAAAGAAATTGTTATCAAAAAACAGGATGATGGTAGTGAAATGCTCGAGTTTTTTGCAGGCCTTGGAAAAGATTACTCTTGCCAGCTTATTGTTCCAATCATTAAAGATGGAGATGCAATTGGATCAATAATAATTTTAGCTTTTGAAAATAAATGCTTTGATGACAGTTCGGTTAAGATTTGTAAAGCATTTAGCAAATATCTTAGCGACCAGATTTCTTAAGTTAAGAACTGTCATCCAGGCATAATCTTGTTATGACTGAAAATAGTTCTGTTAAGATTTGTAAGGCATTTAGCAAATATCTTAGTGACCAGATTTCTTAACAAATTTACTTTACAACACTCAAATTATTTATTAAAATAATTTAAAGGAGGGTATGTTATGAAATCTAGAAGCATTGTTGGATTTGTTTTAGGAATAATTTCCGTGTTGATTGGTATTCCTGTTGGCTATTTATCATTTATAATTTTATCATTGACATTCGCACTAACAACTAATAATATTTATGCATATTCTGTATATTTTATAATAGCTGCCTTAATTCTTGCAATTGTTGGAATTTGTTTTTATCTAAATAAGGCAAGAACTGGCTCAATATTTATGTTCATAGCCTTCATTTTGAATGTAATACCTCATGCTTTGAATTGTTATTTTGTATGTACACTATCAACACCATCAATCCAATATTTAATTTTTGAAACAATTGGATGCTTAATACCTGCTGTGTTAATGCTAATTTCAGGAATTTGTGGAGCAAAAGCAAAGCGAAAAACTTAGATTTTAACAAAAAAAGAACTCGTAATGAGTTCTTTTTTTATAATAATTATTTCCTTTTACCTTCACCCATAACTTCAACGACTATTGGTGGTGCAACAATATCAATAAATGATCTGTCCATAGGCCCAGTGATAAAGAATGCTCGACCACGCGGTGCTGTAACAATACCTTCTTGCTCAGTTTCGTTAATACCACCTGCCGACTTATAGAGTTCAAGCAAGTCTGCCATATCGTTTGGAGCAAGTTGCAAAATCATACTATACTGACACGCGTTAATAATAGCAGCTGATCTTCTTTGAATTTCAGGAGTTCCCAAAAAGTCTTTAATATTTTGCGTAATAACAATTTGCATACCTTGATATTTACGGATACGTTTTGCCATTTCCGCCATGAAGTTAAGCGCAACAGGGCTATCTGGATCAATGAACATGTGTGCTTCGTCGACCGCAACAACAACCTGACGCTTAATGTCTACACCTGTTTTGTTATAATAATCTGCATTAAACTTTTTGTTGTTAATAATTTCGTTGTTTAGATATTTAAACAGCAATATCATTTGGGCATTTGCAAGCTTGTTGTTCTTACTTGCAAACAATGTTTGGAAGTTGAACGTAATCAAGTTTTCATCTGTTAAAATTGACGTTGGACCATTCCAAAGATCCGAATTACGTCCACCCGTTGCAAATTTTTGGATGTAAGTTTCCAAAATCAACAAGTTTTGACGATAATAAGCATCTTTAACAGTTTTAAGTTTTGCTTGAATTAGAGCGAACAAATCGTCGAATATTGGATAATCTTCTGCTTTTAGCGCACCAATATTTGTGAATTGATTAATACCTTTTTTGTTATAAAGTTCAACAATTAAAGTGTTTAAAGTTTCAAACGCATCTGAACTGATACCTTCCAAAATTGCTCTGAAGAATTGTTCCAAGAATTGCAAGTGAGTGAAGAATGTTTTGTTTGAACCCTTTTTGATGATATCATCAATTTCATTGTCACTAATATCTTCCATATCTTCAGTTGCAGCATCCAAGTCTTCCAAAGATGCCATGATGTGGAATGGATTAAGAATTCCAGATTTGTTAGTACCAACGTCAATAACTTTTCCACCAAGGTTGAGTGTCATAACATCATATTCTTGTTCCGGGTCGAGAATAAACATTTTTGTTCTGTCGGCAGCAAGGTTTGTTAGAATAGCCTTTGTTGCATAAGATTTTCCCGAACCAGATTTACCAATAACCATCATATTAGAGTTAATACGACCCGCTCTTGAATCACGCGTGAAGAAATCGATAAACACAGGGTAACCACTCGATGTTGAATTTCCCAAACAAAATCCTGCTTTATCTTGCATGATTGAGTCAACCATTGGGAAAGATGCTGCAATTGTTGTTGATGGCATAGAACGATAAAAATGTTGCAATGTGTCGATTCTGTTAACACTTGATGAAACAAACGCATCAACTTGACGACCGAAAAGATCTGAATGTCTGAAACCGTGTTGTTTTAAAACATTTCGAACTTCTTTTCTGTTTTCTTCTTCAACTCTAATGTGAATTGAAATATCATATAATTGTTCATTGTTTGTTTTAAGATCTCTTAACAAAGTTTGAAGAGATTCAATGTCAGCTTCTTTTTCAATCAATTCACTTGAACGGAAAGTTCTATCCAACTTTGCTTCTTTTTCCATAACCGCACGGTCGATTGCTTTTTCTCCTTTTTCCTTATCAACCGGCATAATATTCATAATAACTCTTGTTTTTTCTTGATTAAATAATGGATAAGCCCAGCCATTTCCAACCTCCAAAGGATAATTTGAAACAACCATTTGCTTGTATGATTTTTTATCCATTTCAACACGAGCAACTTTAAATTCAACCTTGTTTGGCATAATCCAACTATTATATTGACTTGGTGCCAAATTTTCAATGTCTTGCTCTGCATAAACATCTTGGTAATTCGATTTTAAGAAACTTATTAATTCTTTTTCATAAAGGATGTGAGAAGGTATTGTGTATTGCCCAGTGTTAAGGTCATTCATAATACCAATTGTTGTTTCTTCCAAACTTTGTCTGTCTTCACCGAATAGAACAAAATAGAAGTGATTTTGCAAAATTGGTTCAGCCTTAATTGCATTGTTCAAAATTTCAACTCTTTCTCTGAAAATAAATCCACGAGATTCCATTTCGGCATCAGTATACTGACCTTGCTCATAAAGAGTGTTCAACAATTCAAACTTAATATCATCATTTTTTAAGAAAATATCAAATCTCATTGGTTTAACAGTTTTGATGATTGCCGCTCTTTGATATTGAGTGATACGTTTTAGCGCCTTACTAAATGTTCTAATAACAGCATCTTGTGCTTTCTCTTGCATCAAATCGAGAGCAAGAGGATGAATTTCTAACACCATTCCAGAATATTGACCGAAATCGATAAATTTACCCACATCAATTTTGAAGAAAGGTGTTAACATATTCATAGGTTTGTAACCCTTCTTGTTACCATCTCTAATATATTTTTTTGAAAATGCCGAAAATCTTATAATAAGAGTGATTGAACTCCAAAGCCTTAATCCATCGTCAATAGGAAGATATAACACAACTGAAATTCCAATCCAAGCAAACAAAGCATACCAACGATAATCCACACCTGCAATCTTAAACAAGTTACTTGCAATAATAACAACTGCAAAAATCAAGCACACAATGGCAAGCATTATGTCCCCAAAAGTAACGCCTTTAAAAAATTCAGTTTTTATTCTGGTTTTACCAGGAATATGTCTTATCATAAATTTCCCCTATTTTTTTTATAAATTGTTGTTTGTTGTAAAACTGGATTTTACCTCGAGCCCGCGAGAGCAAAAGAAGTTTTTATTCTGGTTTTACCAGGAATATGTCTTATCATAAATTTCCACTAATATGTTTTAACTTTAAGTTTTAAATCGGGCAGAACGCAAAAACATTAAATTCACGCCCTGCCAGATATAATAACCTTGTTTTAGTTTGCTTTTGTTTAAATGCAAACTATTTTTTACTGCCTCCGCCACTCGAAGAACTCAAGTCTTTTGCTCTTGTTCTTGCAACGTCAGCTCTCTTATCGTTTAATTTCGCCGTAACATTTCCAACAGCGGTAACAGCGGATTCTAATCTTGCAACAGCGCCAGATATTGCCACTGAAGAATCACCAATATAACCCTTCATGGTTTCCATTAAATTTGCAAGTGCTTGTTTATCACTTAAATCAGCCTCTCCAGGAGCACCTTTTAATGCAGACTTATATTCTCCATATGAAGCTTTACCAACAGCAGTCGTTGCTGTTTGAACTGCAGATAAAGCAGACTTGTAATCTGAAACCATTTCTCTTTGAACTTCAACTTGAGAATTGAAGTGAATCATTGCATTTTGTATCTTTTTGTCGGTTGTGCTATTTATCTCATCTTCTGAAAAAGCTCTTCTTTGTTTAAGCCTTTCAATTACAGTAGCTTCACCACCTAAATCATGAATTTGACGAGCTGAGAAACGATTGTTTGCTATTAACGCTCCAGCATCTTTTGTGGATTCTTCCAATTTTTCCATTGCAGATGTTAAATTCTTCATTGCATCTTCAAGTTCGCCTTGCGCTTTAATATCTGCCAACAAACCTTCGCCTGTATATTTGGTTGGAAGACCGGTTTTGCCCATATTGGTTCTTTCCATTTCTGCAGCATTCAATTGCGCCGCCAACATGTTTGCAATCTTGCCTTCAACGCCAGCTTTCTTTGCATCTTTCATTATGTCGCCAAGTTTTTTATTGTAGGCTGCTTCATCACCACTTCTTGCTTTTTCTTCTTGAGCTCTTTTAATGTCTTCAGAAATCTTTTTAACAGCGTTTGCAAGTGCCTTATCTTCAACTTCTTTAACGCCTTTTTCATCACCTTCATCCCAAGCCTTTTTGATTCCACTAAAATCAACAGCTCCACCGGTTAAAGTTTTTGTAATATTTGATCCCATATTAAGAAGTCCGTGCCCTGCAGAAGATCCAATAGACCCCCAAAATGCCTTGTTGTTAAAACCACCTGCCGCTGCAGCAGATTTTCCCGCTGAACGCGCTCTTGAGAAAGCTCCAGTTGCACCTGCAATATACTTTCCTGCTCTTCCACCAACTTCCTTGGCTGCAGATTTCATTAAACTTGAACCTGTTGCAAGAGCATTGTCTCCACCAACAAATCCTGAAAGCAATCCAATCAAATCTTTAATCACCAAAAGTCCTGTTACAAAAATGAAAATTTGAATAATTTCATTGAGTCCCCAACCTTGTCCCCAGACATCGGCATATAACCCTATCTTGTCAACCAAAGGAAGAAGTGAATAGAAAAGATTCATTCCCGCAACAGCACCATAGGCACTTAACACTTGCTTTTTAACCTCACCGCTCCAAGATTTAACTGCATTTCCTTCATCAATCGGATACATTGCACAAACACCGGGACTTACAATGAACAACATCAATATGTAGAAAAGTCGTTTTATCATTGCAAATGATATAGACCCCAGAACATACAGCATAAATATCCCACCAACAATGAGAATTATATAGTTGATTTGATATAGATTATAAAACCGCCCCACCTGGAAGTGACTTCCCAAAAATATTCTATCATAAGAAAACATTTCATCCACTTTCTCTGCATAATATTCCAAAGATTGACCCTCTTGAATGTTCAATTCGTCTGCCAAACCATAATATTCAGCAAAATACTTAACTTTTAAATATGCGTTTTGTTCGCGACTTGCATTTGGATCATAACCAATAATTACGTCATTCCTGCCCTCTTCTTCATTTATTGACCATGAATCATTAATTCCACCATTTGAATTCCTGTAAATGTTCGCATTGTAGGCACTTGCAACAAATAACTTCCTTGCCATTGTTGAGGAGCCACCATATGAAGTTGCGCCATTGATTGCTTGAAGAATAATATTTCCACCCCAAACTCCAAGCAAAACACAAATTGGAAGAACAATGAAATTTGTCAACCCTTTGATTGCATTTCCAACGATATCTTTCCAACCTTTTGGTTTTGCGGAATAAACATTTTTAATAAATGCCATTGTTGTGAAAATGATCACCAAGAAAAGCCCTAACAACATCATTGAAATTAATAGATTTTTAACAATCTCATGATGCAATAAATAGTAAAGTAGTCCTTGCTGATCTTTGTCACCTGTTAAACCCGCATAAATTGGAGTTCCGTTGTGAGAGCTGTCACCAATTCCGGCAAAAGCATAAAACACATTTTGAACACCATCAATTAGCAAAAAAATAATACAAAACAAAGGATAAAAAAGTGTTCCTATCATCCCCGTAATAGTTTCAATAATTCCACTTGTTCCCGTAAGTTCTGCTAAAAGAGTTGCCATATTTCCTCCTCAAATTTCTTTTGAATATTATTTCAAATTTGTGTGCCGAACAAGCACCATAATATTAATTATAATTTTATTATATACAATTAAGTTGTTTTAAGCAAATGTTATTTAAAGATAATTCGCCAAAATTATTCACACCGAACTTTATTCGCAAAGCCAAGTGTCATCAAATGTTTTTGTGAACACATTTTTAAGCTTGCTATTACGCAGTTATCGTAGGGGTCCCCACAGAAGTCAACGTAGTGATTCGCATGGGGCTTAGTGTGGAAAACAAGTTAAGGCTTACGTTTGCGAACGCCTTCGCAAACTAGCTATGACGCAGTTTTCCACACGGTTTCCCATTCCACAAAATTAAACGCTTCAGAGTTCGACAAATTAACAACAACACCATTCTTTTTTATTGTTAGGTAACTTACTGAATTTGCATCAACTGCACTTTGTAAATAAATTGAATGGTTATCCACATTTTCCACAACATCAAACAAACTCATTCCGGATGATAACGCTTTCAAATTTTCAGTGTCAATGTCCGTAAACTTGTTGGCTAAAACGTTTGCAAGATTGCTCGAATAAATATAAGATTGATTTTCTTCAGTTCCAAGATTGTTACCATCAGTTTCAATCGCAACACCACCCATTGAAATTTCAAAATTTGTTAAATCAGCATTGCCAACAGCGAATGAAAATTTCGTAAATCTAACATCTTTTTTTGCCATAAAAATCATTGCAACATAATTTTCTTTTGTTAATCCTGAAACTCGAGCATCGTCACTTTCAAGAATGTAATCTTTTACAAACAATTTTTCGGTTCTGATTGCGTAGGCAGGATTTGAGTTGAACATATTTGTTAATTGTTGTTCAAGAGCATCTTCAATAGAGCCCAAAATTGTCAAGTCTGCAACCGCTTCCCCTTGGCTGTTTTCGGCAACAATTGAATCTCTTGTTATAATTTCTTCTGCAATAAATGGAGCAACTGCCGACATGTTTCCAAAGCCAAAATATTTAATTCCATCAACACAGTCGACCAATGTTGTTCCAGAATAATCCGAGCCATTGTCAACCTTATAAGTGTTTTTTGCAACAGCCAAAACCAACCCATAAAGATTCTGGTGATTTGTTTTGAATTCTGTTTCATCAAAGTTTGAATAATCATATTCTTCAGGGGTTGTTATATGATCAATGTTGAGAGTCACTTTGTAATCTTCTCCACCTGCAGTTATTGTTGTTATTTGTTCTGCCCTAACAATTCCATCTTCAACAAATTCAACATAGTTTTCAATAATTGAACTTCTCGCCTTCAGATTGTCGGCATATATCATTCTTGCCCCATAAAAGTCTGCACCAGTAACACCAAAAGCACTGCTAACAGTTCCATCTCCATTTTCTGCTGGGAACAACCACACCATTATTGATGCAATAATTGCAATAACAGCAATGATCAAAAACAGAATTAACACACCATAAAACACATAAACCATCGCTGGGCTTGAAGAAATTGCTTTTGCTGTGGTTTTTGCTTTGTTTGCAAGAAACAATAAATTGATTCCTGCAATATCTTTTTTTAAATTTGGATGAGCTTTGGCTTTTTTGATTGTGTCTTTCTCTGATGGTTTATAACTCATTCTTCCACCAACAGCAACTTCACTGAAAATCAATTTTAATTTGTTCTTCAACAATTTTTCTTCAAGCATGAATTTTTTGTTTTGTTCGGCTTTCTTTAGTTGTTCTTCCTGCTCGGCAATTTGTTGCTGAAGCATTGAACCCTCATCTTCCCCGTATGGCTCAGATGGATCTTCATAATCTTCATCATTTCCGTAATATGCCATTTCTCAACCTCCTTTTTTGTTCCGATTTTCATTTTAATAGTTTGCTCGTTTTTTAATAAAAATAGAACAAATAATATTTTATCTCTTTAATAAGAATTATTATAACAAAAAAAACAATTAAAAA
>JAZLCR010000021.1:0-23140 GCA_045614345.1 Candidatus Onthoplasma sp. | reverse complement strand
ATCAAGACTTACTCGTGTTGAATCCGTTCTAATATATGTAACAAGGGCTGTTTTTCCTTCTCCAGCAATCATAACCCCTTCATAAAGTGATTGAGCACATTTTGTGTATGAGTTTAAAGTCATTTTCAACTTGTTAACTGCATCTTGTTGCAAGGAGCTTGTAATATATGGCGCTGGTGGTTTTGAATATGCAACTTGACGTTTAACTGAATTAACTTTATATTCCTCGTTTTCAACTAATGATAAAATTTTATCGACTTCTTCTTTGCTATTAACTTCTATCTTTTTATCTTGATATTGAACCAAATCCGCTTTAAATTTTTTACCATTTTTACTTAACTCTGCTGTTATATTCCAATATTCAACTGGCACAAAGTTTTGAATTGCCTGCTCACGATCAACAATAAGTTTCAGTGTTACTGATTGAACACGTCCCGCACTCAACTTCCCTGTTATTTTTTTTGATAATAATGGACTTAACTGATACCCTACAATTCTGTCTAAAACACGGCGTCCTTGTTGTGCATTAATCAAGTCGTAATTAAGTGGTTTTGGATTATTAATGCTTTCATTTACAGCTTTCTTACTGATTTCGTTAAATGCAGTCCTAACCATTGCATCTCTATCTAATTCTAAAATTGTTGCCAAGTGCCATGCAATTGCTTCACCTTCTCGGTCCGGGTCTGTTGCAAGATAAATTGCTTCTGCATTTGCAGCTTTTCTTTTCATATCCGCCACCAACGATTTCTTCTCTGGAATAATTTCATAAGTTGGTTCGTAATTATTGTTCAAATCAATTGCAAAACTCTTCGCTGGGAGATCTCTAACATGTCCTTTTGTAGGAAAGACCACATATTCACTTCCTAAATATTTCGCTATCGTATCTCTTTTACCTGGTCCTTCTATAAATACTAATTTCATAATTCTCCTTACAATTAAACTTCATTATACAAAATTTATTGAAAACAAACAACATATTTTAAAGAATTTGAAAAAATTTATTGAAAACAAATACTTAGTATACAACAAATTTAAAAAAGTTATGACGAAGATGTTTATCGCCATAACTAACGTTTAAGACATTATATAACTATTATTTGCAAGTTTAATCAACAGTCCCTCTAGTTCCAATGTCATAAGTATTGTGTTGAGTTCATTTGCCGGTAAATGCGTGTGATCCAAAATCTCTTGATATGTTCGCTTTTCACTCTCAATAAATGATAATATCATTTGAGCATTAATATCAATTTGTTTATTCTCAATTAATTCATTATTTTTTGAAAGATTATAATTTTTTAAAATGTCATCAGGAGTTGTGGTTATGCAACCTTGAAGATTTTTAATCAATTCGTTTGATCCCTTGCTCATTGGTGAATTAATCTTGCCCGGAACTATAAAAACATCTCTATTAAATTCAATTGCATAGTTTACTGTGTGCATGCTTCCACTTTTTTCACCCATTTCTGGAACTAAAACACCTTTACTTAATCCCGCAATTATTCGATTTCTCACTGGGAAATAATAAGATAATGGCTTTGTGTTTGGTGGATATTCACTAATAAGCAAACCTTTTTCTTCAATTGTTTTTGCAAGACGCATATTAGTTAAAGGATAAATATTATTAATTCCTCCAGCTAAAACTGCAATGGTTTTCCCATTTTGTTCCAATGCAGTTTTATGTGCAACAGCATCAATTCCCGTTGCAAGACCCGAAACAATTGTAACACCATTATCTGACAACTCTTTGCAGTATTGTTTTGTTACAACAATTCCATAATCTGTTGGTTTCCTTGTCCCAACAGCCGCAAAACAAAATGTGTTAAGCAAACCAACATCTCCCTTACAATATAAACACAGCGGCGGTGTGCTAATTTCTTTCAAGGTATAAGGATAATTTTCATTGTTGAAAGTTATCAACTCAACCTTTTCATTTTCATAATCTCTTAAGTGTCTGTTTAAATATTCTTCACTCAAACAAAGCGCCATTTTATTGTATTCTTGATTTGTTAAAATTTCTTTAATTTCTGAATTGTTTAAAAAGTTATCTCTTAAACTATCACCTTTCTTTATACATGATAAAAGTTTTATTTTTTTACCATAAGCTAGGAAATCAAACAAATCTAACCATATAATATTTTTATCATCATTTGTCATAATTACACCGTATATTTCTTATCGAGCGACCTATATTGAATTGCTTCCAATATGTGTGCTTTTTGAATATTTTCAGATCCTTCTAAATCTGCAATCGTTCTTGCCACTTTTAAAATTCGATTATAGGCTCTTGCACTTAAATTCAGTTTTTTGAATGCTATTTCAAGAATTCTTGAACTCTCCCCATCAAGAACACAATGTTCTTTAAATTCTCTTTCTCCCATTTTTGCGTTGGAATATATTTTTTTATTTTTAAATCTAGTAAGTTGAATATCCCTTGCTTTATTTACTCTAGTTTTGATTTCTGCACTAGATTCTTCAAGATCTCTACCTGTTAGCTCTTCATAGTTTATTGCGTCCACCTCGATGTGCAAATCAATTCTGTCCATCAATGCACCACTAATTTTTGAAAGATATTTATGAATTGAATTTGGAGAACATTTGCATGGTTGAGAACTGCTCCCATAATAACCACACGGACATGGATTCATGCTTGAAATCATAATGAAATTTGCAGGATATTGAATGGTTTGTGCATTTCTTGAAACTGTTATGAAACCATCTTCCATTGGTTGACGAAGTGTTTCTATTGTGTTTCGCGCGTATTCCGGCATTTCGTCTAAAAATAAAACTCCATTATGAGCTAAACTTATTTCACCTGGCTTAGCTTTTGCCCCACCACCAGTCAACGCTATTAATGTTGCTGTATGATGCGGAGAACGAAATGGTCGTTCAATAACAATTCCTTTGTTGGAATCAAGAACGCCTGCAACACTATGAATTTTAGTAACTTCCAAACTTTCTTCAAAAGTTAAATCTGGTAAAATGGAAGGAAAACACTTGGCAAGCATTGTTTTCCCTGCCCCTGGAGGACCTATTAACAACACATTGTGTCCACCGGCTGCGGCAATTTCCATTGCTCGTTTAGCGCTTGCTTGACCTTTAACATACATAAAATCGTGTTTGAAATCATGTTCACGTAAGGCGCTTTCAAATGTTTTGCTATCATTTTTTTCAACCAAAACTTCGCCTTTTAAATGACTAACAACCTGCTTTAAGCTTTCCATTGGGTAAACATCAATATTGTCAATGAAAGCCGCTTCTTTTGCGTTTGATGCAGGGATAATAAACTTTGTGTATCCCATTTGTTTTGCAGAAATGAGCATTGGCAAAATTCCATTAATTTTTCTAATTTCACCATTTAGGCTCAATTCCCCCAAAACAACAATGTCAGCAATTTCTGAATTTTTAATTAAATCTTGGGCAACCAAAATTCCCAACGCAATTGGAAGGTCATACATACTACCTTCCTTTTTTGTATCAGCTGGCGCAAGATTAATTATTATTTTATGAATTGGGTAGTTGAAGGCACTATTTTTAATTGCAGATTTAACTCTTGACTTGCTTTCCTTAATTGCAGTGTCTGCCAAACCAACAACATCAAACCCAGGAATTCCTGCATTAACATCAATTTCAATATCAACCGGATAGCCTGTGATTCCATTCAAACCAAAAGACAAAATTTTTGCTAACATAGACACCTCTTTTGTTTGATTTTATATTATAAAAACGTATTTGTCAACAGTTTGTCAAACATTTGTTCGATGGGGCACAAAATAAAAAGAGCATTGATTGCAATGCTCTTTTTGTTTCAAATCCTTAATTTCCGCAATTATCTAACTTCTTTAACTTTTGCGGCCTTACCAGAAAGGTCTCTAATATAATAGATTTTAGCTCTGCGAACTTTACCTTTTCTTGTCACAATAATTTTATCAATTCTTGGTGAGTGAAGAGGGAATGTTCTTTCAACTCCGATACCGAAAGACACACGTCTAACAGTAAAAGTTTCACGGATGCTACTTCCTTTCTTTGCAATTACAACGCCTTCATATGCTTGAATACGTTCTTTTTCGCCTTCTTTGACTTTAACCATAACACGTACGGTGTCTCCAATATTAAAAGAAGCGAGGTCACTACGTAATTGCTCTTTTTCGATTTGGTCGATAATATTCATTTGTTACCTCCTAAACTTGACGTTCTTGCGTTGGACCGCAGCGGACCGCCAATAACAAATGCATTATAACACAACCAAAACATATTTGCAAGGGTTTTGTGCCAATTTGTTTTCTAAATTATACTTTTTGTTACATTATTACACTAAAACGCATCGACAATGTGCGTAATTTCAGGGTTTTCAAGCCCTAAAATTGAAATTGCATCAAACCTACATTTTGTTCCATATTTGTTTTTAGTCACCATGTAAAGTGATGCAACAGAATGAATTTTTTGTTGCTTTTTATTATCAATAGCCTCAAATGGATGGCCGAAAGCCTGACTCATTCTGGCTTTAACTTCAACAAAAACAATGTAATCCTTATCTTTTGCGATTATATCAATTTCTCCAACATTGTTTTTATAGTTAGTTTCAAGAATTTTATAACCTTTCTTTTTAAGGTAATCTGTTGCAATTATTTCGCTTCTCTTTCCATAAATATTCTTTTGCACTCGTCTTCTCCTATAATTTTAGATAGAAAACTCAATCTATGAATTGGTGTTATTCCATGAGCTTTTATCGCTTCAACATGTTTTTTTGTTCCATAACCAACATTGTTTTCAAAATCATAATTAGGGTAAATTGTTGCAAAGTTTTCCATCATTCTATCACGATAAACTTTTGCAATAATTGAAGCACAAGCAATTGCATAACTTGTGGCATCACCTTTAATTATTGGCATTTCGTTTTCACATAAATTAAGTTTCACTGCATCAACAAGCAATAAATCAGGTTTGATTTTGCTGTTTTTAAAGCACTCTTTCATAGCCTCTTTTGTTGCGTTAAGAATATTGATCTTATCAATAACATCTTGATTTTTAACTGAAATTGAAACTGAATATGCAGTGTTTATGATTTCATCATAAAGTCTTTCACGATTTTTCTTGCTAACTTTTTTGCTGTCAAACACACCACTTAGCATATTATCATACGGCATAACCACACACGCAGTCACAACCGGACCTGCAAGCGGACCACGCCCAACCTCGTCAATCCCTGCAATAAATTTAACATTATCACTTAAAAGAGCCTTGTCATGCTCAAAAATTTTCGTTGTGTCTATCATATAATTACTCCAAGCAAATCTTTCCAAGTTTGCCAGCTCTAAAGTCTGTAAGTAAGATTTTTGTTGTGCGTTCCATGTCAATTTCGCCACCTTTAACAAGACAACCTCGCTTCTTTCCAATTTGTTTAAGTATGTCATTATCAAGTGTGTTTTCATCAAATGTAACACTATATTTAGTTTGTAGTGGATTACTTTTCATAACTCTCAACTTCGCAATTAAACGTTCACAAACGTCCACCAAGTTTAAAACATCATCTCGAACTGAACCAACAAAAGCAAGGTTATAAGCATTGTTTTCATCTTCAAAATTTGGCAACAACACGCCAGGAGTGTCCATAAATTCAATGTCGTTCCCAACTTTGATCCATTGCTTACTACGTGTCACACCTGCTTTATTTCCTGTTATTGCTCTACCCTTGTTGCAAAGATTATTTACAATGGTAGACTTCCCTGAATTTGGAATTCCAATAACCATTGCACGAAGAACAAATGTTACTTGGCGTTCTTTATTTTTTTGAAGTCTTTCCGCGAAAACTTTTCTTATTGCATTAACAATAATTTTAGCGTTTCCGCTCACTGTGGCATTTAGTGACACACACTCATGACCAAGTGAGTTAAAATACTCTTTAAATCTTTTAATGTCTGCACCTTCAACCAAATCTGCCTTATTTAAAACAAAAATTATAGGTTTATCTCTGCAAACCTTAACAAATTCTGGATTGATGCAACTATTTGGACAACGAGCATCTAAAACATAAACAAAACAATCACAAAGTTTAGAGTTATTTTGCATTTCTCTTAATGTTTTGCTCATATGCCCCGGAAACCAATTTATCATTTGTTTTCTCCTTTTACTTATCTAACAAATCTGGTCTGTTCTTTTTGGTGATTTCAAAAGATTGCTCTTTTCTCCAAATTTCAATATTTTTATGATGACCACTTAATAAAACTTCTGGAACGCTCATTCCACGAAATTCTGCTGGACGTGTGTATTGATTATATTCAAGAAGATTTTCACTAAAGCTTTCATCGAGCGTGCTTTCTTCTCTTATCACACCTGGAATTAAGCGAATAATACTATCCGCCACCACCATTGCTGGAAGTTCGCCACCTGTTAACACGTAATCACCAATTGAAAGTTCTTCAATATTAAAATAATCAATCACTCTTTGGTCAATGCCTTCATAGTGACCACATAACAAAACAACGTGTTCAAGTTTACTCATAACTCTAGCCGTACCCTGACAAAAAACTTTGCCACGTGGTGACATATAATAAATTTTAGAATTCTCTTGCTTAACCGCCTCAATTGCTTTAAAAAGTGGCTCACACATCATAACCATTCCAGCACCACCACCAAACGGCATATCATCACAACGATAATGTGGCGGATTTGCGTAATCTCTAATGTTGGTTATGTTAATTTCAATTTTTCCATCTTCCACTGCTCTTTTGATTATACTTTCTTTGAGTGGACTAAACATTTCAGGAAAAAGTGTTAAAATATCTATTTTCATGCTACACCTTCACGTTATCAAAAATTTGTTGTTCAATCACAAAAGAATCTTTTTCTTCATCGTAGTTAATAATATCTTCCACATATGGAATTTGATATGAACTAACTCCACATTTAACAGTTAAAACAACGCTTGCGCCATAATCATCATAATCAACCATATAACCTATTTGTTCGCCTTTTTCATTAATGACAGGTTTGTTAATTAAATCTGACATATATAGTTTATCAGCAAATTCAGGATAATTATTTCTATCAATATAAATTGATTGGTTTCTAAACTTTTCAGCAGTGTCAACATCTGGAATAATATCTAAATTTACGATATAAAAATCCTTGTTCAAATTTTGAACACTCTTTACTTGGGCCCTTGCTCTCTTTTCTGTTACCATCACATCTTTAAACATTGAAAAATGTTCGTCAACATAACACTCAACTTTAACTGCACCCTTTATTCCATGTGGGCGCAAAATTTTTCCAATTTCTAATAAGTTCATAATAATTCCTTTAATTTGATTGTGTTATGCTTGCATATTAGCAAGCAAATTTAAGGAGTTTTTATATGTTTACTTGGCAAACATATTTTTAATTTTTCCTCTGAAATATTATAACATAAAAACAATCTTTAGAAAACAAAAATGCGGGCAATTAGTCCGCATTTTCTTCTTTTTCATCAAATTTGATAACCATACGTTTATCGCTACTAGTTGACTTAACAACAGTTCTAATGGCATTTGCAATGCAACCACCACGACCGATAACACTGCCTAAATCTTTGCTATCAACTTTAACTTTGAAAACCTTGGTTTTACCTTGATTTTCAGCTGTGATTTCAACCGCATCAGGATTAGACACAAGATTTTTCACAATGTATTCTAGAATTTCTTGCATAGCCTACTCCTTATGCTTTTTTCTTTTTGTTGTTAGTTTTTGGTGCGCTATTGCCTTTAACTTCTAAAACACCAGCATGTTGCAATAATGTTTTTGCAGTTTCAGTTGGTTGAGCACCATTTTTAAGCCATTTTTGAGCTAACTCATTGTTGATTTTGATTTCAGCTGGGTTCTTAAGCGGATTATATGTTCCGATTTGTTCAATATATTGACCATCACGAGCCACTCTAGCATCTGCAACAACAACACGATAGAATGGAGATTTCTTATCACCCAAACGAGTTAATCTAATTTTGATTGCCATGTTATCTACTCCTTTTTCTTGTTTTACAATTTAACTATACCACAAAATTTTCAAGGTGTCAAGTAGTTTTACCTTACATTTTTAATTTTTTTTCTAAAAACACTCTGATTTGTTAGAAAATTTTTTGATTAAATTAAAAATTTTTATATTTATTATTGACATGTAAACAGCCATTTGATATAATTCGAACATCGAGGTTACTGATGAAATTCTTAGAAAAAATTATACTTAAACAAAATGTTAAAACATATATTTATTCAATTAATTTAATATACGAAAAAGCTCAAGATTGTTTAGATCCTTTGGTTACAATTGTTTTTAATAATCCTGCTTATAAATTAAATGAGAACGACTTAAAGAATCTAACACTTTCTTTAACAACTCTATCTTTATATCTTAATCAGTTGCAAACCTCTAGCAAAGAACTTGAATCTGCAATGAATTCACATCCAGAGATTTTAAAAAGATTCAAAAAAAATGCTAAGGCTGCATTGGCAAAAATTCCTAGTCTTCACAGAGATATTAGCAATTGGGGTTCGGAAATCAGAAAAGTCACTTCTTATGATGATAGTCATGAACTCAAAGTTTGTTTAAGCTATATTACAAGATTAGAAAATGAAATTAAAGCAATGAATGGAGTTCATGTTGACATTGTTGATCCTTATTTAGCAACTTTAAATTAAGTAAAAACTAAAAAAACGCGCACTCAAGCGCATTTTTTTATTGGACGCAAACTGGTAAAACCTTTAATTCTTTTTCTTCTTCCTTCTTATCTTTTTTGCAATAAAATGCTATCCAATCTTCAAAAAACTTATCAAAAACTGATCTGTCTGCTAATTGTTTGGCCTGACAATCGGTGACACGTCCATTGTTATTATCAATATAGTCTGCTAAAGGTTTATAAAATGTAATTTTGTTTTTATCAATAGTTGACCCATTATAAACACTTTTATAAACTCCATTTAGAACTTCACGAGCTAATGTCATACAACCAGCTCCATCATTTGAAGTATACTCAATCAAAACATATTCATTTATATCATGCTTTTCAAACATATACTTTATCATATTTTTAATCATAAAATCCTCTCTTTGAGAGCATTATACCATAACCCCTCAAATTTGTCAATATTAAAATCCGCCACCCATGAGTTTTTTCATCATCCCCATCTTTCCACCATAGGCTTTTGGATTTTTCATCATACGCATCATTTCTTTAGATTGATTGAATTGCTTAATTAGTTGATTTACATCGCTAACTTGAACGCCTGCTCCTTTAGCAATTCTTTGACGTCTGCTTCCGTTTATTATATCTGGATTTTGACGTTCTTTAGCTGTCATTGATTGAATGATTGCCTTATTTTTTTCAAGCATTTTTTCATCAATTTGATTCTCTATATCTCTTAATTTTCCACCAAGACCAGGAATCATTCCAAGAACAGATTTAAGTCCACCCATTTTCTTTAACGAATTTAATTGCTCAATATAATCATCAAAGTCAAAACTATTTTCACGGAACTTTTTTTCCATTTTCTTTGCGGTTTCTTCGTCTACAGCTTCTTGAGCCTTATCTATAAGTGTTAAAACATCACCCATCCCCAAGATTCTGCTCGCCATTCTATCTGGATAGAAAGGTTCAAGATCTGTTAATTTTTCACCAACACCAACAAACTTGATTGGTTTGCCAATAACGCTTCTAATTGACAATGCTGCACCACCACGAGTGTCACCATCAATTTTGGTTAGAACCACGCCAGTAACATCAAGGGCATCATTAAATGCAGTTGAAACTGAAACAGCCTCTTGACCAATCATTGAGTCTATGACCAACAAGATTTCAGTTGGATCAATATTCTTTTTAATATCTTTTAATTCATCCATCAACTTTTCATCAATTTGAAGTCGACCAGCAGTATCCACAATAACAGTGTCAAGCGCAAACTTGTTTGCATATTCAATTGCTTCTTTAACTGTCTTTGTTGGGTTTTGAGTTCCGCGTTCGAAAACATCAATTTGAATTGATTTGCCAAGAACTTTAAGTTGATCAATTGCAGCAGGACGATACACATCACACGCAACAAGAAGAGGTTTTTTACCATCTTTTTTTAGTTTGAGAGCAAGTTTACCACTTAATGTTGTTTTACCACTTCCTTGCAATCCGCACATCAAAATAACTGTTGGAGGTTTTGGTGAAACATTTAGTTTTTGATTTTCACCACCCATTAAAGCGGTCAATTCATCACGAACAATTTTTATAACTTGTTGCCCTGGGGTCAAACTTTTCAAAATTTCTTCACCAAGAGCCTTCTCGCTCACTTGCGCACAGAAATCTTTTGCAACTTTAAAGTTAACATCCGCCTCAAGTAAAGCCACACGAATTTCTCTCATCGCCTCTTTAATTTCAAGAGATGTTAATTTTCCGTGTTTTGTAAGTTTAGAAAATATATGATTAAGTTTTTCGCCTAAGTTTGAAAATAATGCCATTTTAGTCCTCCAATAATGCAATAAGTTGAATTTTTGTTGCTATATCTATCTTTTTATTTTCTTCTATTTTATGCTTGATATTATCATCTCTTGAAATAAATTGCAACTTTTCTTCCATATGTTTTAGTGTTGCCATTGCGTTATCTAATGAGTCTTTAACGGCTTGACGACTAATCCCAAGTTCCGAGCTTACCTCAGAGAGTGAAAGATTATTGTCAACATACATATCCATTATCCTTTGTTGCCTTTCTGTTAACATCTTTCCATAATATTTAGATAAAATTGCAATTTGCACTCTTTCTTCAATATTCATTTAAACCCTTTTAATTTTGTTTTTATCATAAGGATATCCTGCACGATCGAGAAAATCAATTTCTTCATTCATATTAAAACAAAGGAGCTTTTCTTCAATTTTAACATTTCCATCTTTAATGTTAATAATTAAATACCTGCCAGGACATCGAAGTCCTAATGTTCCTAAACAGTAATATGTTTTTTCTCCGTTTGAAAAACAATTAGATTTGTGTTCATGCCCAAAGATATAATAATCCGCATCAATATTCTTGAACATATCCTGTCTGGTTTCGAAGCTTTTTTCAATTGGACTATCAATAACACTTAGCTCGTTATCTAAAACCTCCCAGGGATAGTGCGTGAAATAAAATGTTTTATTGGCAATTTTTAAAAAATATTCCCTTGTCCATGAATTGATTATTTCTTTGTTTTCAGGTTTAATAATGTTCTGCATATATTTTAATTGTTCGAATTTTTGGTTAGAGAATGTTGTGATATCTGCTTTTGGGACTTTGTCACAAACATATGCATCATTATTACCTAAAATTTTAATGCAATCGAAATTTTTTAACAATTCAATACATTCATTTAGTCTACTAAAACCTATGCACACATCACCTAAAAATATTCTTTCGTCGGCAGACATAAAATCTTCCGTTTCGATTAATGCATTCAATGCATTTAAATTTCCGTGTAAATCAGTAAAAACTAAAATTTTCATAAATGACCTACATCAAAATTTTATCCACGAAACTTTCTGGATCAAATACTGATAGATCATCAACTGTTTCACCGAATCCTGTAAATAGAATTGGAACTTTAAGTTCGTTAATGATTGGATAGACCACTCCACCTTTTGCTGTTCCATCAAGTTTTGTTAGTATTATTCCATCAATATTAACGCTATCTTTAAATGCTTTAACTTGAGCAATTGAATTTTGCCCAATTGAAGCATCCAGAACAATCAAATTTAATCTTTTTGCTTCTGGATATTCTCTTGTTGCCACGTTGTTTATTTTTTCCAATTCTTTCATAAGGTTGGTTTTTGTGTGTAATCTACCAGCAGTGTCAACAATAAGAACATCAGTTTCTTTTGCTTTCATAGAATGCACTGCATCAAACACAACAGCTGCAGAATCCGCTCCTTCACCTTGCTTTACAATTTTAGTTTTTAACCTTTCAGCCCACATGTTAAGTTGTTCAGTTGCAGCAGCACGGAAAGTGTCCCCAGCAGCAAGAAGAACCGACTTCTTTTCTTTTTGGAAATATTTTGTTATTTTGGCAATACTTGTTGTTTTGCCAACACCATTAACACCAACAATTGTGATTATTAAAGGATAATCAAAAACAACTTTCTCAGCATTCAACTTTTCAATGAGTAAGTTCTTAAGTTCAATTTGTGCGCTTTCTGTATCCTTAATTAATTTTGACTTACAAATATCACGGAGTTCATCCATAATATCCATTGCTGTTTCTGCTCCCATATCACTTGAAATAAGAATTGATTCCAACTCATCATAAAAATCATCATCAAGTTCGGTTCGCTTGAAAGTATATTTTAACTTATCAAAGAATTTTTTAAATATTCCCATAGCATTTCCTTTTTGCAATTATTTAATAATCTATTTTATACAATATTTGGCACAGAAAAGCGGTAATATACGCTAGGTATATTACTCGCCGTCCACAACTTTAACCGCATCTGCAAGTTTAACAGACACAATTTTACTAACACCTTTTTCTTCCATTGTTACACCATAAAGCGAATCTACAACTTCCATTGTTGGCTTACGGTGCGTGATAACAATGAATTGTGTGTCTTGACTGAAACGCTTTAAGTAGTTAGCGTAACGATCAATATTTGCATCATCCAACGCTGCTTCAATTTCGTCCAAAAAACAGAACGGCATTGGCTTCAATTTCAAAATTGCAAATAAAATTGCAATCGCTGTCATTGTCTTCTCTCCACCACTCATAAGAGTAATGTTTTGAAGAACTTTTCCTGGTGGTTGAGCGATAATTTCAACACCACGAGTTAGTGGGTCATCACTTGGTAATAATTCAAGACGCGCATTACCACCACCGAACAATTCTTTAAATACTTTTGTGAAGTTTTCTTGAATTTTAACAAATTCAGAATCAAATCTATCTAACATCTCTTTTGATAGATCTTTAATGATTTTAACAGCATCTTCTTCGGCTGTTTTAAGGTCTTGAATTTGAGAATTCATTTCCTCGAAACGCGCGCCCTCAGTTTTATATTCTTCAATTGCGTTGATGTTAACATATCCAAGGCTTGTAATTTGACCTTTAATTCTGCTAATTCTCGCCATCGTTTCTTTAATGTCGAAGTCTTCAGTAATTTGTTTAAATGGCAGGCAATCATTATATGTCATTTCATATTCTTCGTAGATGCGCTCTTGCATATTTTCAATGTCAATATCGACTTTTTGAAGTCGAGTTTCTTCTTGATAAATTCTATTATTAAGTTTTGTTATATCATTACCCAATATAGTCTTTCTGTCATCCAACTCACGAAGCTCTTTCATGAGAGATTTTTTTGTTTCGTCCATATGAGAAAGTTTTGTGTTAAGCTCTTTCAATTCATCTTGAATTCTGTTTGCTTCAACAGCATCATCTTTTGATCTGTTCATATTCATTGCTTCATCATAGATCTTTTGTTGACTTGAAATTTCAACATTAACTCTTTCAATGTTTTGTTTTAACAATCTAATTTCTGATGAGTTTGATTCAATGCTTTGTTCCAAAGATTTAATTTTTTCTTCAGTTGAAGCAATTTTAACTTTAATTGCTGTCAAACTTTCTTGATATTCTTCTCGCTTTTGTTTTAAGTCATCATATGCTGTCTTGTTTAATGCGTTAAACTCTTTAACCTTAGCTTGAGAAACATTATAATCCAATTCAACTTGATCAATTGAATTGATCTTGGAATTCAGATCATTCACAATATTTTCAGCAATTTTTAATTGGCTTCTTACTGCAAAAATTTCTTCATCTAAATTATTTAAGTTGCTTGTTAAATTTTCCAATTTTGAATTATTTGAATAAAATTCACTGCTAATATTTTGTAAAGTTGCGTTTTCATTGTTTAGAATCATTTTTAATTGGAACAATTCTTTGTTCTTACTTTCAAAACTTTTGTTTGCAGACTCAAATTCTTGTGTTCTAACTTCAATGTTTGCTCTCAATTTTTTAATTTCATTTTCTTTGCCAAGAAGTGAGCTTTCATTGCTCTTTTTAGATCCACCACTCATACTTCCTTGTGGTGATAAAACATCGCCTTCAAGAGTTACAATTCTAAATGCGTAACTACTGGATTTTGCAAGTTTAACGGCATTGTCAAGGTTATCGCAAACAACAGTTGAACCCAACAAACTATCAACAACTGGTCTATAAATATTTTCAGTTTTAACAAGTTCACTGGCAACCCCTAAGCAGCCATTTGAACTCAAATATTTTCTTTCATTTGCACTTAAACTTCTAGGTTTAACAGCACTAATTGGCAAGAATGTTGCACGACCAAGCTTGCCATCTTTAAGGTAATTAATTAAAACTTTTGCATCTTCTTCATCTTTTGTTACAATGTTTTGAATACTTCCACCCAACGCAATTTCAATCGCTGTTTGGAACTTTGAATCAACTGTAATAATATTGCCAACAACACCTTTAATTGCACTATTCAATTTCGGATTATTTTTACCATCTTGAAGAAGACGTTTAACTGCAAATTGATATCCTTCGAAATCCGCTTGCAAATTTGATAGAATATTCATTCTATTCGTGTCATTTGAAATACTGGATTTAAGATTGTAAATATTGGTATTGAGTTCTTCAAGTTCAGTATTTAAAATGCTTATTTTACTATTTGTGTCAGCAATTGTTTTTTCGCCCCTATCTTTCTTCCCGCGCAGTGTTAAAACAAGAGTTTTAAGTTCTTCAATTTGTTTTAACAATGTTGACTTGTTAGCATTTAACTCAGTTAATTTTTCATTATCTACTTTAATATTTTCCTGCATTGTGTCACGTTTTGCAATATAGGCTGACAAATTTGCTTTAACATCTGTAAGTTTAGCAAGATTATCAATAATATTTCTTTGGTTTTCTTCTTTTTCACCTTCGCTTTTTGTAAGCTCGTCAACAAGTTCCATATATTTATTTGCAATTTGTTGATTTTCTTTGTGATAGATATTAAGTTTTGATTTTTCTTCATCTCTAAATTGAGTTGCAGATTTAAGCAATGCTTCTCTTTGATTTAAATCTATTGTGTATGCATTTAGTTGAGAATTTAGTCTGTCTAACTGCTCTCTTAAATATCTTGCTTGTTCACTAAGAAGCCTAGAATCACTTTGGCGTTTTTCAAGAGCAATAGTGAGATGGAGAACTTTGTCATGAAGTTCATTAGCACGCTTATCAATTTGGTTGATTTCGTTCATTGACTTATCATATTTTGCTTGTTCCGCTTCCATTGTTTGAGTGAGAACATTTAAGTTATCATGATAACCAACCAACTTTGTGTTTATTTCCTCTTTAGTTTGTGCTGCATGGTCAAATTGATAAATATAAGCATTTATTTCATTTTGCTTTAAAACATCTCGAAGTTCAAGATATTTTTTAGCATCTTCACTTTGGCGTTTGAGCGGCCCAAGGCGACGCTCAACTTCGTTTAAAATATCTGTTGCACGAGATAAATTATCACGAACTCTCTCCAATCTGTTTTCAGTTTCAACTTTTCGTGCTTTATACTTTGCAATTCCAGCCGCTTCTTCAAAGATTGCTCGGCGTTCTTCTGGCTTAGACTGAATGATTTCTTCAACTCTACCTTGACCAATAATTGAATAACCATCTTTACCAATACCGCTGTCATACAAAATATCACGAATATCTTTTAGCCTACATGGTTTGCGGTTAATCATATATTCACTTTCACCAGAACGATAAAGTTTACGAGTGATAACCACTTCATCATATTCAATGTTAAACCACTTTGCAGTGTTATCAAAAATTAAAGATACTTCGCAGTAAGAAAGTTTTCTTCTTTTTTCTGTTCCTGCAAAAATAACGTCTTGCATAGATTTACCACGCAAAGCCTTACTTGATTGTTCACCAAGAACCCAACGGATTGCATCACTAACATTAGATTTGCCACAACCATTTGGTCCAACAATTGCAGTGATACCTCCATCAAAATTGATGTGAGTTGTATCAGCAAATGATTTAAAACCTGTCATTTCAATTTCTTTAAATGCTATCATATGTTCCCCATTTGTTATCAGCACATTTTCACCGATAATAATAATCCTTTGTATTATATCAAATTAATGCTTTAAAACAAAGCATTTTTAAGTCGTTGACGGAAATTTATGTTGACAAAGTTTTAGCAGTGTTATATAATAAAATCACTTTTAAAAGGGAATTTATGTTTAAAAAATTAATCGAAAAATACAAACAAAAACAAAATTGGAAAATTTTAAACAAAGAAGTATTTAAACTTGATGATTTATATGTTGGTGAAATAGTTTTATATAAAAAACGTGAAGATGTTTGTTTCGGAAAAATTGATCACCATTATAGTGAAATTAAAAAACATGCATTCTTTTATAAGTGTGGTCACCAAAAATACCGTCATGTTATATCAGGTCAAGAGTTGTCCGAACTTGGCAAATATGGATCAATTGTTGGAGATTATGCTGTTCACAATCTTCAAAAATTTGAAGAGGTTTTCCCAATATTTATGCGTAAATACAACCTTAAACCTTCATCAAAGGTTTCATTATTATTCTTAATTAAAGGTGAAGAAAATATGAATAAAGAGTTTAAAACAATTCAAGAGAATGTTGAATTATTTAATCATCCGTACCAAAACGAACTTGATTAAACAATCTATTACAAATAAATATATTTTATTAAACACCTAAAAAAAATCCACTAAATTTTAGTGGATTTTTTGTTTTATTGTTCTCCTCCGCAAGATTTACAAAATGTTGAGTCAGTATCAATTTCAGCCCCGCAATGTTTGCAAAACATTGTATCTTTAACACCTTTTTTGATTGCTCTTGTTGTTTTTGTTATTGCATCACTAGAAATTTCAGCAGTGTTGCTTGCAAGTTCAGTTAAATCTTGTTTGTTTTCTTCTTGAATATACTTTGCTGATTTAGTTCTTAATTTTGCAATTTCAGGTTTAAAGCCATTAAATAGGAAGAAGATAGCCAAAACAAGTCCAAAAGTTGACATTAAACCACCAATCATAAAATTGTTGCTTTCAAAGTCCCCAAATCCTGTAATTGTCAAGTAAAATCCAACCAAAGCAACAACAGCAAAAACAATTCCTAAAATTTTAAAAATCAAAAAATGTTTTGGTTTATTATTTTTCATACTAACACTCTCCATTATTACTATTATAATATTCGTTAAACTGCTTGTCAATAATTATGAATATTTATTTAAAATTTCTAAAAGTTCACTTTCTTCAATAATTCTAATTCCGAGTTGTTTTGCCTTATCAAGCTTACTTCCGGCCTCACTTCCAGCAATAACCATGTCGGTTTTCTTGCTAACACTGCTTGTTACGTTTGCACCCATTGCTAGTAGAATTTTTGTTAAATCTGGACGAGTGTAATTTTCTAGTGTTCCAGTGAGCACTATAGTTTTGTTTGTAAACACTGAATTTTGTGTTGTTTCTGCAGGCTTATTAATTGTAACACCCAAATCAAAAAGTTTTTGAATATTCATTAAATTATCATCATCATTAAAATATTCAACTATGCTTGATGCCACAATTTCACCAACATCTTCAATGTTTATAAGCGTTTCAATATCCGCATTTTTAATTTCATCTATTGAGCTAAACTTCTTACTTAAAACGAATGCTGACTTCTTTCCGATATTCATAATTCCAAGTGAAAATATGAAATTAGACCAATCAACCTTTTTGCTTTTTTCAATGCTTTCAATAATATTGTTGATTTTTTTATCTTTGAATCCCTCAAGCCCAATCAATTGCTCAGCTTTTAGTTCAAAAAGTTCATATGGATAAGATAGATTAAAATTATCGTTTAAAACCTTAATTGTTTTTTCACTTAACCCTTCAATATTGAATGCATCTCGACTAACAAAATGAGTTAATCTACTCAAAATTTGCTCAAAACAACCTTTATGATTTCTACAGAACAAATTTGGCCCAACTCTCGTTAAAATAGAATTACAACTTGGGCAGTTTATTGGAGCAATAATATCTTTTGAGTTCTCACTTTTTTCAGCAAGACCCATAACTTCAGGAATTACCTCATTACTGCGTCTCACAAAGATTCTTGAGTTAATGCTAATTTGTTTTCTTTCAATATCTTGAGTATTGTTAAGTGTTGCTCTACTAACAGTTGCGCCAGCAAGTTCAATTGGATCCATAATTGCAATTGGCGTAATTTTTCCTGTTCTTCCAACTTGCCATATAACATCAAGAAGGGTTGTACTGAGTTCCACTGCCTTAAACTTCCAAGCCATTGCCCACTTTGGAAATTTGTTTGTGTAACCAATGTCATCACGAACTTTGCAGTTATTTACCTTGATAACCATGCCATCTATCATTGTGTCAAGATTGTCTTTAATTTTGTCAACTTGTTCAATTTCTTTAATTGCCTCATCAAGCGAAGAGATAATTTTAAAATATGTATCAGTTTTAAAGCCTTGTTCTTTTATAAATGAGTTCATTTCTTGTTGAGTTTTAAATTCAATTCCATCAATTAAAAGAATATCATAACAGAAATAGTCTAATTTCCTTTTTTCAGTTTCTTTTGGATCAAGGTTTCTAACTGCTCCCGCCACACCGTTTCTTGGGTTTTTAAGCGGAATTTCAGCGGTTTTGTTATATTCTTCAAAGGATGAATTTGTCATCATGCACTCACCTTGAACTAGCAACTTTCCTTTGAATGGAATCGTAAGCGGAACAGATTTAATGGTTTTAACCTGTGCAGTAACATCTTCACCTATTTGACCATTACCACGAGTTGTTGCTTGCTTGTAACGACCATTTTGATATTCAATTACAACCTTTAATCCATCATATTTATATTCAATTGAAAAACTTTCAGCAGGGTTACCTGTTGCTTTTTTCATGTCGTTAATCCATTTTTCTAAATCAACGTAATCTTTCACTTTATTAAGACTATAAAGTGGCACTTCGTGTTTATGTTTTTTAAATTCTTCTAAAACATAATCACCAACTCTACCTGTTGGTGAATTTTCCAAACTGAAATTTAGTTCTTTTTCCAAATCTACAAGTTCGTAATATAATGCGTCATATTCTGCATCTGAAATGGTTGGATTATCATAAACATAATAATTTTTATTGTGTTTGTTAATTTCCCCAACCAACCACTTCATTCTTTCAAATTTATCCATCTAACTTTTCCCCTTTGACTTTTTAAAGCAAAACAAGTGATTACTTTAGCCAATTCTTATACATTTTCTTTATAGCTTTAGGCATTGCTTTCATTGCAAACTTCTTGTTTTCTTGGCTTATGCCTTCAAAAATAGAAGTATGTAAAAGATCAAGCAATACGTCATTTGGAATATTTTCTGTTGTTACAAATTGTCCTTCAAACATCTTATAAAAATCATTATATGTTTGAAAAAACAACTTTAACTCTTCAATGTTTTTATTTCTTAAAGCCTCGTCAAAATAAGATATTGATACATGCAAAACCAAAGAATATATTATTCTATTGTTTTCATTTTTATAAAAATCAGTGTCATCGTTATCTATCAGTATCAATTGATCTTCAAAGCCTTTTATTAATACTGGAATTCTCTCGCTCCAAAAATTTATTACTTGTTGCACTTTATTCATTACAACTCCTCTTTTAATTAATCTTTAAATTCAATTGGTGCATATTCAAGAGATAACATTTTTTCACCAACTACTTCAAATTTGATTTTAACACAATGATTACTTGAGTTTGGTGTTACTTCAGTTATAACCCCATCACCAAATTTAGGGTGAGCAACTTTTGCTCCAACCTTAATTTTTGAAAAATCTATAGTTTTCTTTTCAACAGTATCTTTTCCAAATGTGTAATTAAAAATCTTACTATTACCTGATTGTAATGTGTTCATATTTCCTCCATTAAAATTATTATTTGCTTTGGCAAAAGTTGAATATCCGCCACCACAATTATTGCTATTATATGCGTTAAACCCAGAATTCATTTTTCTTTCTTGAACAAGATCGAGTTCACGCAAAAATCTTGATTTAACTGTGTAATCCCTTTTCCCGTACATAAATCTTGATTGTGCATTTGTTAAAAACAAGTCTTTTTTTGCTCTTGTGATTGCAACATACATAAGACGACGCTCTTCTTCTAAATCATCCTTATCATCTCTAGAAATTGGGAAGATTTTTTCTTCGCAACCAACAACAAAAACAGCATCAAACTCAAGACCTTTCGCCCCGTGCACTGTTGCTATAACCACTCCTTTCCCATCATCACTATCCATATTTGAAGAAAGTGTTACATTTTCAAGATAATCAACGATTGTTTTTTCTGGATTAAGCCTTTCGAATTCCAAAACATCTTTTGTTAGTGAATCAATGTTAAGTCTTCTTTCTTTTTCCTTTTCATCATCTAAATCAAATGAATCCAAAATTTTTGTTTCTTCCAACATATAAACAAAAAAGTCGCCCATACTCATTTCTGTTACTTTTTCTTGAAGATCAACTAAAATGTGTTTAAAATCTCTTAGTTTATCATTTAGTGCTTTTGGAAGCATTTCCATTTCATAGTTTAACACAACTTCTTTTAAACTTGTTCTATTTTTTAGTGCGATTTGTGTTAGTTTTTCAATGCTTGTGTCGCCTATTCCACGTTTTGGGAAATTGATAATTCTTGAAAAACTTACGTCATCACTAGGATTAACTATTGCTGTTAAATATGCTAAAACGTTTTTGATTTCTTGACGCTCAAAGAATTTAAAACCATTATACATAACATGTGGAACATTATATGCAAGCAAACGCTTTTCAAACTCAAGCGAAAGCGAGTTCAACCTCATCAATATCGCCATTTCATTGTATGGAACACCATGATTGTGCATTGAAAGAATTTTTCTAACAACATAATCGGCCTCATCACTTTCAGTTTGTGCTTGATAATATGTCACATCTGTTCCATCATCATTCTCAGTGTAAAGCTTTTTGTCAAGCCTACTCTTGTTATTTTTTATTATCATATTTGCACGCTCTAAAATCTTTTTAGTGCTACGATAGTTTTGTTCAAGCTTAAAAATTTGAACATCTGGAAAATCTTTCTGAAATTGAAATATGTTATCAATGTTAGCGCCTCTCCATCCATAAATTGATTGATCTTCATCTCCAACAATTAAAATATTTCTAGTTCTGGCTGATAGAGCTTTAACTATATCATATTGAAGTTTGTTTGTATCCTGAAATTCATCAACAGAAAAATAAGAATATCTATTTTGAATGCTATCTAATATGTCTTGATTTATTGTTATAAGTTTATAGAAATTAATAAGCAAATCATCAAAATCCATTGCATTGTTTTTCTTTAACTCATCTTGATAAGCATGATAAAATTTAACAAAAACATCAATATCTTTTTGATATGAGTAAATACGCGCAAATTCTTCAATTGTCATATTGTCATTTTTAATAACGGACAAATTGTGTTTATAGTTACTCTTTGTTGATTCATCATCAATCTCAAATTGTTTAAATAAATCTTTAAAAATTTTATTTGTTTCTGTGTCGCTATAAATTGTGAAATTATCTTTATAGCCAGGAATAAAACTCGCATAGCTTCTTAACATCCTTGCACAAAAACTATGAAAAGTGCAAACAGTGACCATATCGCCATTTGGCGCAACCTTGCTTATTCTTTCTTTCATTTCACCTGCAGCTTTATTTGTGAATGTTATTGCCAAAATTTTATGAGCAGGAACGCCACATTCTGTGATGAGGTATGCAATTCTATATGTTAATAATCTTGTTTTTCCACTACCAGCACCTGCACTAACCATCACAGGACCATTAGAGCAAATTACAGCGTCATATTGTTCTTTATTTAATAAGGTTTTATAATCCATTAATTCTCCTCGTGGTTTTCAAATTGCAAACTAAGTTTTTAACATATTGTTATATTTAAAGTTGAATAAATTTAAACAAACTTTATGTTTGCATAAGAAAAAAAATATATTTGCCCCAAAACTCGCTTGAGATACAAATAACATTTACATTTTCATTATAACAAATAAAAAGATGAAACGCAAATGTTTCAATCTTTTTTTATAATTTTGTTAAATCACATCAATTTGATTTCTTGTTACTCTAGTTTGAATTTTATTTTTTAAATCTTCGATTTCTTTTTTTATTAAAAGCAAATCACGACTCTCTTCAATTGACAACTTTTTCTCCTTTAGATTATTAATATAAAGGCGCTTGATTTCAAGATAAACATCTTGCAAAATTGCCAAATCAGAACTTTCAATTTGACTGTTTTTCGTTCTACTTTTAACATCATCTAACCATGCTCTGTTATACCACAAAATTGAAACAACACTTTCATCATTTTTAAATTCAGCAGTATAGCCCGTGATGTGGTTAAGTATATTGGAAATGCTACTTTCTTTTGTTGCGTGTGAACTTAATGTTTCTTCATCAAATAACATTTCATATAATCTTGTAATGGTTGCTCTAACATATGATTTTTTTTCATCTCCAACGCCAGCATTATAGAGTTCTGCAAGAGTCCAAACCTTGCCAACAATGCTCATTTCTTTATATTTTAATTTCATGTTTTCTCCTTTTATTGTTCAGAACAATTGTAATATAAAAATTCAGAATAAATTTCATTAACTTCTTTTTGAATTAATCTAATCTCAACTTTTTCCTTTATAGAAATTTTATCTGTAAATCCATTGTAACACTCTAAAATTTCACCAAGATTTATTATTACGGCATCAAACAACGCTTGAATATTCTCTTCGGAGCTGTTCCCAGTTTCAAATCCTTCAACAGCCAAATCAAACATAATTCTTGTATACCATAAAACTTCTAAAGGGCTTGAAAATTGAATGTTTTCTATTTCATCTTCGTACTCCAAAACAACTTCCCTTCTTGATCTTTCAAGATCAAAAGCAAGCATTGCAAAATTAGACTCTTTATCAAAATCACACTCTTCTTGAGTGTCATACATTCTTGATGCTGTCATGCATGATATACTTTGCAAATGCATTTTTTTGTTACAAACCATTAAAAATCTATCTTTAGCATGATTAAACAAGTTTATGTCGTGTTTTGCTATTGCCTCGTCGCTTATGCCTCTAATTTCCCAAATTTCCTTAATT